>JBGVTM010000202.1 GCA_041862535.1 Candidatus Neomarinimicrobiota bacterium
ATCTTTAAACCCAACTACACTTTCTGCAAACTCTGCCAGACCTATTCGTGTCGGGAACGAATGAAAAAGCTATCGGCCACATGAAATTGTAATCAGCGTGAAGGGGGACGGTATGGATATTTTTCAGCACATTTCGGAGTCACTGCAGAGTGGTGACGATCAGAAAGTGTTTGAATTAACTGCCCAGGCCATAGCACAAAATATTTCCCCTAAAGAAATATTGGACAGTGGCCTCATTGCGGGCATGAATATTGTCAGTGAGAAGTTTGGCAGGCACGGAATTTTTCTACCTGAAGTTCTCCTGGCAGCCAGGGCTATGTACGCGGGATTGGATCAGCTGAAACCCCTACTGATTGAAGCCGAGATTCCCAGCCTGGGTAAAATTGTCATCGGGACGGTTCACGGTGATCTCCACGACATCGGCAAGAATCTCGTGGGGATTATGTTGAGGGGGGCGGGATTTGAAGTCATCGATCTGGGTAAAGATGTCCCGGCTGAGGAGTTCATAAAAGCTGCCCTGAGGGAAGAAGCGAAGGTAATCGGAATGTCTGCCCTTTTAACGACAACCGCACCGGTGATGAAGAGTGTGATTGAGCTGCTAAAGGATAAAGGGCTCAGTGGCAGGATTAAAACCATTGTTGGAGGAGCGCCTGTTTCCGAGGAATATGCGCGTGAAATTGGGGCCGATGCCTATGCGTATGACGCTTCCAGGGCGGTGGGACGTGTTAAACAGCTGCTCAATGCGTAATTGAAACTAATCCTCCCTGAGACATCGAAATAATTCAAAGGCCCCGGCGTAACTTCCGGGGCCTTAGTCGATATGAGGAAACGATATCGGCGCAGCGGAACTCTAACCTATTCCGTGCTTGTTACCCGGAGAAGTTGGGTCAGCTCCTGCCTTTTCGCCCGCATGCCCTCGGCCAGATCGGCTAGCGTCTGGTGCTCTAGTGTATCCCGCACCAGGCTTCGGATGTGAGTCCACTCGTTATGCAGGGGACAGCTCACTTCATCGGAACAGACGTCCAATCCGATCACGCAGCGTTCTTGTTGGGGAGGCGTCCCTTCAATGGCGTGCACAATCTGCAATAAGGTGATGTCTTTTGCGGGGCGTGCCAGCTCGATGCCACCTTTCCGCCCCCGATAACTCTTGACCAAGCGGTTGCGGGTAAGGGTCTGGATCAGCTTGGCTAAAAACTGCTTGGGAATGTTATACGCCTCTGCGATGGCGCTCACCATCGACAAACCTTCTCCCCCTTCGTGCTCGGCCAGATAGATCATGGCCTGGATCGCATATTCTGAAGACTTCGTGTAGAGCATAATAATGGGATATGTTTATCCGAAAATAATCAGTCAAATATGCAGAGGCAAACTTAAAATAAATGGCTGGCAGGACCGGTCTTGATTTACTCGTGAATCATTAGCGGACTATGAAATAATGGGGCTGGGGAATCGCTATTGATCTTGGCTGGCGCGCAGCGTTGTGGGCAGGACTAGATCAAAATTTTATCCGCGTGCAATAGGTCGGAAAATTGTTCATTTTTTATCGCTTCCGCATGTGTGCGGGCCCTTGCCAGGGCACTGACGATATATCGGTTGGCGATAAAGACCTTACGGCTGGAGAGCTCGGCTTCATCGAGCAGCAGATAGCCTATGTAAATGTAGCTATATATCTCCACCAGTTCCTTTGCAGCAACATCTTGAAAATATTTGTCCTGCTTATCTAGGACATATCTCAGGCTCTCGTGAAATATCTGACGTATCTCCTTCAGACAGTCGGTTAGCTTTATAAGAGCACCCTTGTAGGCGTGTTCTTCTTTCTGATTGAAATGTTCGGCCAGGATGTCATTGATAACCCCTCCGGTGGCGGCCACAATTTGCATCTGCGAGGTACCCTCATAGATATTGGTTATGCGGGCATCTCTCACCAGCCGCTCAATACCGAATTCCTTCATATAGCCGGCTCCGCCGTGAATCTGCAGGGCATCATAGCAGATTTGATTCGCGGACTCCGAGAGCACGTATTTCGCGATCGGGGTTAGCAGCGCAGCGATCCGGGAGGCTTCCCTGAAACGTAGGTTCTGTTCCTCAATGGGCTTACCCTCTTCTTTGAGCCGGGATATCTGCTCCTCCAGCTTATCCCGGAGATCGACCCACCTGGCCGTGGCGTACAGCAGCGAGCGATTGCTTTCCAGGGTGACCCGCATGTCGATCAGCATGTTCGTGACGACGGGGATGTGATAGATTTTTTTGCCGAATTGCTCCCGGGCCTGGGCATACTTCAGGGCTTCCTCATAGGCGGCCTGTGAAATGCCCAGCGCCTGGGCCGCTACCCCCAGCCGGGCACCGTTCATCAGGTCCATAACGTATTTTATCAGGCCGAACTTCCGCTTCCCGATCAGCTGGGCCGGGGTGTTATTGAACTGCAGTTCACAGGTCGGCGAGCCGCGGATACCGAACTTGTTCTCAATGCGCCGGACTTTAACCGAATCGTCACCATAGCAGACAAACAGGCTCAATCCGCGGGCGTCCCTGGTACCCGGCTCGGAACGGGCTAACACCAGCAGTATGTCGCCGCACCCGTTCGTGATAAAGCGCTTCACCCCCCGCAAATACCAATCCCCTTTGTCATCCTGATAAGCCTGCAGCATAACGGCCTGCAGGTCCGAACCCGCGTCCGGTTCGGTGAGGACCATCGCACCGGTGCATTCACCGCTGGCAAATTTGGGCAGAAACTCGGCCCGCTGCTCTTCCGTGCCGTATTTGTAGATCGTAACGCCGACATCCTGCAGGCCGAACAGGTTCATCAATGAGGCATCGGCCCGCGAGATCATCTCAATAGCCATGGTGTATATCGTGGTAGGGAAGTTCAAGCCCCCGTATCGTCGGGGGAGGGTGCATCCCATCAACTCCGCCTGGGCAAGCTGGTTCAGGGACTCCTGGATTCCTTTGGCATAGGTGACGCGGCCGTCCTTGATGGTATTGCCTTCCATGTCCACTTCCGCTGCCCGGGGTGCTACGAAATTGGCGGCGATGTCACCGACGATCTCCAGAACCTTGCCATAATTCTCGATGGCGTCCGGGTAGTCGGTCGGGGCATAATTGTAGGATTGCGCATCGCGATAATTGTCCTCGGCAATAGCGACGATCTCTTCTATATCCAGGTTCTCAAAGTGAAATACCAGGTCGGGATTGTCGGTAAAGTAATTCGGCATCTGCCCCCTCTATCTTAATCGGCCCCGATAGGCTTCAATGAACATTGGAATGACTTCCATGGCATCGCCGACAATACCGTAGTGGCAGATTTCGAAGATGGGGGCCTCGGGATCAACGTTAATGGCGATAATTTTTTTGGCATCTTTCATCCCGGCCCGGTGCTGGATGGCACCGGATATGCCGCAGGCGATATACAGCTTCGGCCGCACCGTGACTCCCGTTTGACCCACTTGTCGGTCGGGGGGGACAAATCCCGCGTCCACCGCCGCCCGGCTCCCGGCAACTTCACCGCCCAGAAGGTCGGCCAGCTCAAACAGTAGCTTGAAATTCTCCCTGGAACCCATGCCATAACCGCCGGAGACGATAATGGGCGCCGTTTTCAAATTGACCCTGTTCTCTTCGTGATGGCGTTCAATTATTTTGATCACCGCAGCCATGTCGTCAGGAGCATAGGGGATTTCGGTTACCTTCCCTGCCGGAATTGCGTCGGTGGCCACTTTCTCCATCACTCCTTCCCGAACGGTCGCCATCTGGACCGGCACCTGGGGGGTGATGATGGTGGCGATGATATTGCCGCCGAAGGCCGGCCGAATCTGCAGCAGTAAGTCCCGGTATTCCTTCTGCAGGTAGGTCACGTTGGCTATCTGGATGTCGGTGCGGTCGGCGTTCAATCCGCTGCCGGTGAACGAGCCCACCCGGCTGGCCCGGTCCCGTCCGACGAAAGTGGCCC
>JBGVTM010000203.1 GCA_041862535.1 Candidatus Neomarinimicrobiota bacterium
AGGATCACCGGTCCGTAGGCTTTAAGAACCGTGTTCCCCGGCTTGGTGCCTTTCAAGAACGCCTTGAGGGGATTCATCCTGGACTTGCCCATGATGATGATGTGGTCAGTGGCGGCCATTCGGGTGAAGACGGTGGGGGGATCACCGGTCTCGAAGTGCTGCTGGTAGGGAACTTGCTGGCGTTCAAGGTAGCGCTGGGCCCAGCGGGCGGCACCACGATAGCCCTTTCCGAAGCGCGGGGTCTTACTTACCGTCAGGAGATTGACCTGGGTTTTGAAGTGCTGGGCCACAGTGGCGCCAAAGACCACCGCCCGCCTGGTGGCCTGGGAGTCATCCACGCACAGCAAAACCTTATAGTTCCAGTCGGGATCGAAGTTCTTCACGAAAAGAATGCTGGTATCCACAAACTGGACGAGCTGGCGGGTGAGACGCTTGCGGCCACCCCCACCCACAATGGTCAGGATATAGTCCCGGTATTCCGTCTCTTTCTTGAGCTGATCCACCGGATTCCCCTCCCGGAAAATAAGGCGGATCTTCTCCCCGCTGACATGCGGCAGGATTACCCGGACGCGGTCGGCCTCCTGCACCAGGTTGGTCGGATCAAATTGCTCGATGGAGGGATCGATAAAGTTCCAGTCCTGCAGGCGGCGGTAGGCCCACCGCAGCACCTCCACCCCCGGATGGTGGATTTCCCAGTTCAGCAGCGCGTCCCGGGCCAGCTTGACACTGCCCGAGAAGAGCTCCCGCGGCCGATCCCCCACGTAGACCACCGATAGATCAGCGGAGAAGGCGTTAGCCACGGCACTCCCGATCCGGAGGGTGGGCTCCGAATAGGTGGTGCTCCTGATGGCGACCAGGAACCGCATAACTAATACTCACTACCGCTATGGATCATGACCCATCACCTAATATGGGGCCAATAAAACAATAGCGCCAGTATTAAAATCGAGATTGAGGCCAATCCGATGCGCCAGCCGGCCTGCAGGAAGTCTCTGGCCCGGAGCAGACCGGTGGCGGCAATGATCATGCCCGCCGGTGCACCCACAGCAGTGAAGTACCCGAAGGCCGAAGCTACCGCGGTGGCCAGCCCCAACAGGACAGGGTCGCCGCCGAAGTTCATAAACAAGGGACCCAACACAGCCACGGTCGCATTGGAACTTATAACATTGGCAACGGCAGTTGTTAACGCAATAACCAGACCGTATTGGGCCAGGGCAAATTGCTCCAGGAAACCACCCGTGAGGGCCATGATCTGCTGGGCCACCCATAGGGCGGCACCGGTATTCTTAAGCTGTACCCCTAAGGAAATGACCGCAGCGAACAGCAATACCACACCCCAGTTAGTCCGCTGGTTGATCTCCTGCCATTGTACCAGTCCGGCGGCCAGATAGAGGAATACTCCCGCCAGAGCCACCACACCCAGACCGATACGATCACTGAAAAACACCCACGACAGGAAAATGATTATAAACAGAATGATAGCCAGTGTTTGCTGGCCTGTCAGGGGACCGGCTTCCGCCACCTTGACCTTCAGCTTCTGGACGGCACTGTCGAGACGATCATGCTCGGGTTTGAAAGCCCTGGAGAGCAGCCACCCCGCCAGGGGAATCTGGACCAGCATCAACGGGTACGTAAAACTCATCCAGCGCAAGTAGCTGATCTTCGCAATGCCGAAGTCAGCCAGGTAGTTGATCATGATGGCATTGCGGGCCCCTCCTGAGGGGGTGCCCACGGACCCTATGATGCTGCCGTAGGCCAGCGCAAACAGCAGCAGCCGCGTGAGACCCGGCACCTCATTCGGATCTTCCGATGTGTTGCGAATGAGGATCATAGCTACCGGCAGCAGCATAGCCACCACTGCATGCCCGCCGATAAACGATGTGAGCAGCAGGGAGATAACAAAAAAGCCCCATACGATGGCCCGGACCCGGGTGCCAGTAAAGGAAAGAATAGCCAGAGTCAGGCGGGCAGCCAGCCCCTGCCGGACAATGGCCACCGCCAGCATGAGGGAGCCCATAATGAAGAAAACGGCGTCACTCATATAAGATTGGGCAACCTCGGAAGGACCCGCAATGGCGAAGGTCACCTGCAACACGGCAACTAACAGGGCAATTCCCGGCAAGGGCACCGCCTCACTGATGATCAGGATTACCACCACAATGGCGATAATCAGGGTCCGATAGCCATCCTTGGAGATACCGTCAGGATAGGGGAGGTGGTAGAGAGCAGTGCCCAGAGCAATGGCAAAGAGCAGCCAGCGTTTCTGGTAAATCCAATATAGAAACGCCTTTAGCATGACGGCTTGATAAAATGCGGCACCATCGGAATGGGGCTAAAATTAATACCTGTGGCCCTTTAATGCGGTATACTCATTTGCCACCGGTCCAGGACAGTCCCTCATAGGCAAACCAGTGGGAAAGGGAGGTCCCTAGAATTTCGCACCCGATTCTTCACCCTGAAGCGGGATCATAGAGATAGCCAGGAATCCAGCAGGAACTATTACCTACTCGCGGAAAGGTATCCGCCGACCGGAAGGTGGGACAGCGGGGAATCGGTCAGCTGATAGATCAGTTCAGGAAAATATCGTCATCCGGGCGATAGGGACGAGTATCCAGGCCGGTGTGTACCTGGCATTCATCCGGAGGCTCGGTGCCCTCCAGGAAGATCTCCTTTTCCCTGGGGCAGTACTTGGTGGGGCGGTCCTTGGTTACCTGGCAAACGTCCATCACTACTACCCCATCGGGCATCGGCCAATCGACCAACGGCAGGTCAAAGGTTTGATAAATTTCCTTCATGATACGAGCCCAGATAGGTAAGGCAGCGATATTACCATAGCGCTCTTCACCCAGGCTCACCCGGGGATCGTCCACCCCCACCCAAACGCCGGCTGTCAGCTGGGGCGTAAAGCCGACGAACCAGGCATCGGTCCAGTGATCGGTAGTGCCGGTCTTGCCAGCGGCGGGACGGTTGAAATCGTACATCCAGCGGATGCGGGCACCAGTGCCACCATCAATCACACCCTTCATCAAGTCCAGCAGGATATAGGCCTTGTCTTCGTGGATGATCTCCTTGCGCTCGGGGATGAACTCCCGCAGAATCTTGCCCCGGCGGTCGACCACCTTGGTTACGGCAATGGGCTCTACCCAGACACCCCGGTTGGCCACGGCGGCATAGGCGGCTGTGATATCGATCGGCAGGACTTCGCTGGTTCCCAGGGAAATGGCCCGTACGGCGCGCATCGGTGTCGTGATCTGGAGCTGTTTGGCCATGTCCACTACCTGCTCCGGCGTGACCAGCTCCAAGATAATCCGAGCCGAAATAATGTTCAGCGAGCGCCGTAGCCCTTCGCGCAGGGTCACCAGCCCACTGGAAGAGCCGTCATCATTCTGCGGGTTCCAGATGCTGGTATCAATGATGGCGTCCCCGGTGCTGGCCAGGGATTGGTTCAACAGCTGGGTGGAGACGGGGTAGCCGTTGTCAATAGCGGTCATATAAAGGATGGGTTTAAAGGTGGAGCCGGGCTGGCGCCGGGCTTGGATGGCGCGGTTGAAATAGTCAGGGAAGTCCATGCGGCCACCGATCATCGCCAGAATTTGACCGGTATCATTCTCCAGCAGTATGACGGCCCCCTGCACCAGCAGCCGGTCCTTCAAACGATCATCAATGGGTATCTCGCCCCGGATCATGGCCTTAACCGAATCCAACGGAAAAACGGTAGTGTCAATGATGCTGTAGATCAACGAGTCAGACGAGAGTAAGGACGCATTGAGTACCTGCTGGTTTTCCTGGATTTCCTCCTTGAATATCCGTTCGGCGATATCCTGCATCCGGGAATCCATGGTGGTATGGATTTCCAGTCCGTCCCGGTAGAGATTGATACCGAGCCGCTCGTCCTCCAGCTCCATCTGCCGACGCACGTGCTCCGTGAAGTAGGGGGCAAAGCCGGCCACCGCCGGCGGCCGTTTCACTTCAATGGGTTGATATCGGAACCGCTCATACTCCTCATTTTCGATAAACCCATTATCGACCATGGCATTCAGTACCAGGTTGCGCCGCTGAAAATTCCGCTCCGGGTGGGTGATGGGACTGTAGCTAGCTGGTGATGGGAGTACCCCGACGAGCATGGCCGCCTGATTCAGATTCAGATCCCGGGCGTCAATCCCAAAGAATTCCCGCGCCGCAGCCTGAATCCCGTAGGTGCCGTGGCCGAAATAGATCGAGTTGAGATACATCTCCAGGATTTCTTGCTTGGTGTAGGTGCGCTCGATCTGGATGGCGGTAAGCACCTCCCGGAGCTTGCGGGTGATAGTCTTGCGGAAGCCGATGGTATCATACAGGTTCCGAGCCAACTGCTGGGTGAGTGAACTGAAGCCTTGCCGGTAGCGCAGGCTGGCCAGGTTCACCAGTACCGCCCGGGCTACATCGCGCGTGCTTACGCCCCAATGGTCGTAGAAGCGTTTGTCCTCCATGGAAATCAGGGCATTCCGGACATCCAAAGGCATCTGCGACCGGGGAACCAGAACCCGCTGCTGGGTGAACAACTCGGTTATCACCTTGCCATCACGGGAGACAATCTTGGTGGCCACGGCCGGGCTGAAATCCTGCAGCTGCCACAGTGAGGGCAGATTGCGCGACAAATACCACATGTAGCCCATGACGACCAACCCAATGATCGCCAGTGTTGCGAAGGCATTGCGGAAGGCTCGCAACCAACCATTGATAGGCGTGGTCGTGGGACCGTTTTGCTGGTCCTGCGTTTGAGTGGCCGGCCCCTCCTCCGGGGTCAGCGTACCGTCATCTTTAAAATTATCCGTTAGTCGCATCTGGAAACCTCAAGAAAATTTACGCTGACGTGGGCCAAAGGTTCAGGAATTTTTGCCCGTCATATCCCTATAAGGTCAGCTGACCTCAATAGCAGATCAGAGGCGCGGGCAGAAGTGTTTAGTCGGCTGTGATCCTATCC
>JBGVTM010000204.1 GCA_041862535.1 Candidatus Neomarinimicrobiota bacterium
TCACCAAAGATATCCTGGCAATCCTCAAGGCAGGACTTGTCCATCAACGTATTCCTCAGATTGTCAAGTCTCCGAAGGATCCCGATTATCTTACTGTGTTCGCTGACCAAAGTATGAATAACATGTCCTTCCGGGACCTGCTCCAGTAATCCCTCGCCTCCACGATCACTGCCTAGAATAACAGCCAATTTTTCGTCCGACATGGTTGGGTTCCCCTAAAATGACTGGTAGTACCCCCTTTTCCTGACAGGTTTAGGTCCTTCCTAATCGCTATGCTTACTTTTCTACTCATTGAGCTGGATGGATAGTTGCCAGCTAAACTTCGATCGCCTGGAGAGTAAGGGGGCAAACTGTAGTAGGTAATTTTCAAAATGTTGCCGCGTGGACGTTTCTTATAAGTACCCGGCAAGAGCATGACAGTGCTACCTGTTCTTTTGGATGCCAGGAAATAGGACTTCTTGATCTTAATTATACTAAGCTAATTAGGCAACTCCTTTTTGTCCTACCTGGTCTGAGAGTGAGAACCAGATAGCGATAGAATAATATGGCGAAGCCTTATTTTCTGAATCATATGAGCTGCAAACGATCTATGCTCTGACTACAGCCCAGAGGCATATCCTTGTCCTACCCGCAATCCACATATATATTCTACTTCACATTATCAACGAGTCACCGAAGCTAGTGCCTCATTAATTCATAACTTCAATTAACTCTGTTGAAAAAGCAGCTGCCGGTTATTTCCATCATGCCAAGACTGCTGCTCTTGATCATCACTTTTATGACCACTGTCGGCGTAGTCCCGGCCCAGCCTCCATTGGTCAACTTTCTGGGCCCTATTCCTGGCTATACTGCTCGACCTCAGGCCCGCTCATGGGCGCTCGGTGTTGAACTCTCCGGTGGGGTTGTCGCCTCCTTTTATGACACCCTAGGAACCGTCCATCGCTTCCCGGAGAACAAGGGATATGACCAGCTAGCAAGCCTGCGCCTGAACATGGGATATGCGTTCAGCGATATAATAGGTATCAGAATCAGGCTGCCATTCATTCTAGCGCAAGGTCCTCTCAGGGACCCCCTGGATGGGAGTGTATTGGATTCCGGGGTTGGGTCAGGGGATACCGGTCTGGGTGACGCCGTCCTGGAAGGATATCTCGTCCTGAGATCAGACCTCAACGGATCCGGAATGCTCCTCATAAAGGTAAAAGCCCCCACCGGCAGCACGCCCATAGAACTGGAAGGTACGGGCAGGACATCCACGGGGACCGGTCAGACAGATCTAGAATTTATGGGAGTAGCGGACCTGGCTATCAATAATAGACTGCTTGCTTCCATCGCCGGGTCCTACACCCGCCGACTGGAAGGCAGGCATCCTGATTACGTGGAGACTTTTGATCCCGGGGATAGAATTGCTGCCAATGGTCGCTTATCCATGCGTCTGACCCCCCTTTTAGCCCTGGGAATTGATCTTCACTATGCCAAATCTTTCTACGATTGGCGAATCGCTAAAGCCTATGGCCAAGAAACAGAAGCCATCGAGCACAGCGACAGCGAGGCTGTTTGCGTCACACCGATGATCGGAGGGATGTTTACCTGGGGAAAGCTGACCACGGTTCTGCTTGGGGCTTATACCCTGGATCTCAGGGGCTTGAACCGGACAAAGGTTGAATGTGTAACCCTGAGTGCTCAATTCTACTGCCTGCGATGAAAGCACCTTACCCAGCACGGAAGGCTCCATTACCGCAGGACTTCATCTTGGATACACCCAGACAATAACAGGTCTCTCAACTACTCGCGATACTGTCACAAGGGAGGTATTTATGGAAGAAAGACGATATCCGGATGAATTAGAGAATGAAGTTGAAGCGCAGGAGCAGCAACCGGAGCCCGGCAGATTGATGGCGCCCAGGTGGACGCAATGGCTCAACATCGCGGGCTCTCTGGCGGCCGTAACGACCATCACTATCCTTACCCTAGAGATGGCCTTCGGTTCAATCAGGCTGGGCAAACTTGCGGCCTATGCCCTGGGATCATGCATATTAATAGGCACTCTCTTGCTACTAATCATCGGTTACCGCTATGCACTCTCGAAAATTGAGCCAGGTCTTTGGCGATACACCTTCTGGTTTATCTCCATTCCGTTCGCCTTTCTCTACTACCTCATTCTAATCTTCTTAATATATGGTCAGTTTACACCTTTCCTTGTGAAAATGATGGAAGTAGCATTCTCCCGGGCGCCATAAGCGCTGCCGACGACTTGCCCCAGAGACGTAGGCTGCCTCCCTTGAAATAGTCTCAGCCTTGTCTAATCACCGCTGGCAACGGCCCCCGAGCTACCATTAGCCCCATCCCGTTTTTAACTTGCCCCATACTATGCTGCAAAACCAGACTCAACCCATCACTGACCGGGCTATCCAGCTGGCTCAACAGTCAGGCATCTATTTGGGCTCTTCGTCATGGAAGTACGAGGGCTGGCAGGGGCTGGTCTATAATGACCACTATCCCAGCCAGAAGGCTTTCCAGCGGCGGTGCCTGGCTGAGTATGCCCGCCACTTTCCCGCCGTTGGGGTTGACGCTACTTTTTACCGCTTCCCGGAGCCGCGCCTAATAGAAGAGCTGGATGCCCTCACACCAGCCAATTTCCGCTTCGGCCTGAAAGTCACCGAAGAGATCACCGTTTATAAATACACCACTCACCCCCGTTACGGCAGCCGCAAGGGACAGGATAACCCGAACTTTCTGGACGGCGAACTGTTCACAACCGATTTCCTGGACATAGTATCCGGCTTGGGTCATAAGCTGGGGCCTATTATCTTCCAATTCGGTACCCTGCCCGGGAGAGTGGTAAGTGATGGCACCTTTCTACGGCAGATCGACGATTTCCTCAGCGGTTTACCACCGGGCTATCAGTATGCCGTTGAGATTCGCAATCGCCAGCTTTTCAATGAGGACTACTTTGATGTGCTGCGCAGGCACGAGGTTGCCCACATCCATACCTCCTGGAGCTGGATGCCCACTTTTGCCGAGCAGGTCGCCAGGCAAGGGTCTTTCACCGCCAACTATTTCGTCATGCGCCTACTAACACCACCTCAGGTGGCTTACCAGGACGCTGTAGAGGCCTTCTTCCCGTATCAGCGTATTCTCAAGCCGCTGCCGCAGGTAAGACAGGCCCTCATTACGCATCTCAGCCACGCCATCCGGGCCAATTCTCCGGGGTATGTGTTCGTCAACAACCGTCTGGAGGGAGCTTCACCACTTACCATCGAGCAGGTGTTAGACCAGCTAATCGAACCCCAGTGAGACTTACCGCCGGAGTCCTTGCTGGAAAGTGCCCGAAATCAAGGGAGGAACAATAATGAAGGTTAACCTCAATGGTCATGCCCTGAATTACGTAGTGACTGACGCCGCTGACGGTCTCCCGGTCGTTTTTATCCACGGCTTTCCCTTCAATCACCGCATGTGGCAGCCCCAGCTACAGGTCCTCCCCCACCGTTACCGGGCCATCGCGTATGATGTCCGCGGCCATGGTGAAAGTGATGTCGGCGATGGCCAGTATACGATAGAGCTCTTTGTGGACGACCTGCTGGTCCTCCTTGATCACCTGGAAGTCGACAAGGCGGTGGTCTGCGGCCTATCCATGGGTGGGTATATCGCCCTGCGCGCCGTCGAACGCCAAGCTGACCGCTTTCGGGGAATGGTACTGTGCGATACTAAAAGTGAAGCTGATACCAACGAGTCCAAAATCACACGTGCCGAGACCATGAAGGCGGTGAAATCGCTAGGAGTGACGGCTTTCGCTGACGAGTTCGTGAAAGCCGTTCTGGCTCCCGGAACAATTGAGACCAATCCGCCGGTGG
>JBGVTM010000205.1 GCA_041862535.1 Candidatus Neomarinimicrobiota bacterium
TCATATAACCTGGGATTTCAAGATGGATTGGGTGCTGAGCGGGAACAACACAGACAAAAGTTGGAAGCTCATGCGCAGCAATTCAGGGAACTGGCCGAACGACTGGAGAAGGAATTCGATCAGGCCTTGACTCGTATGGAGGAGCCCCTGTTGCGCATGAGCTTCCACATTTCTGAGAAAATCCTGACCACGCCCCTGCCCGAGTCCTTTCGGAACGAGGCCTTAACGGGCACTATCCAGTCCTTCCTGAAAGAGGTGCTTCACGAAGGAAGCGTTGTGGTTCACGTCTCACCGGGGAACCTGGCTTTCGTGCAGTCGGAGGAGATGTCTGAAAAGTTCAAGCAATCCTTCCCCGGCAGGATCCGATTTGTGGCCGATGATAGCCTGGGATCCGGTGAATGCCTGGTGGAGACACCCGAGCATATTATTGACGGCCGGTACCGGAATCAGCTGGCGATACTGGAGAGCAAGCTCCTATGACCCTATCTGACCATCTCTCACCCGACCTTGCCCGGCGGTTCGGTCAACTGGACATCGTGGACCCCTACCGCATTGATGGGCGCGTGACGGAGGTGGTGGGACTGATAGTAGAAGCCACCTGCCCGGACGGCTCAGTGGGTGATCTGTGTACCATTGATGTCGAAGGCAGCGAGCCCATCCGAGCTGAAGTGATGGGCTTTCGCGATGGCAAGATGCTCCTCATGCCCCTGGATGCGACGGTCGGCGTGGCCGTCGGCAGTAAGGTAACCCTCAGTCCGGAAGCCTTGACCATCCCGGTCGGACCGCAGCTGCTAGGTCGCATTATCGATGGCATGGGACGACCCATTGATGGCAAAGGGCCGATCCAGGCCAAAAGGTACCAATCGGTCTACAACCAGCCGCCGGATCCGATGACTCGTACGATTATTACCAAGCCGTTCTCTACCGGCATCCGTTCTATTGACGGGCTGCTCACAATCGGCTGCGGCCAGCGCATCGGTATCTTTTCCGGTAGCGGAGTGGGCAAAAGCGTCCTTCTGGGCATGATTGCCCGGCACACCGATGCCCAGGTGAATGTGATTGGCCTGGTTGGTGAGCGGGGACGCGAGGTGCGGGAATTTATTGAACGCGATTTAGGTGCGGAGGCCTTGAAGAACTCGGTGGTAATAGTGGCCACGTCCGATCAGGCAGCCCAGGTTCGCGTGAAAGCTGCTATGACCGCCACAGCGGTCGCTGAGTACTTCCGCGATCAGGGTCAAGAGGTCATGTTGTTGATGGATTCCCTAACCCGGGTCGCCATGGCGCAGCGTGAAATCGGGCTGGCGGTGGGTGAACCGCCGACCACCAAGGGATACACCCCCTCCGTATTTGCGTTGCTGCCGCGATTGTTGGAACGGGCCGGCACCAATCCCTATGCCAGTATCACCGGGCTGTACGCGGTCCTGGTGGAGAGTGATGATCTGACCGAACCCATTGCCGACGCCGCCCGCTCAGTACTGGATGGGCACATCGTGCTCTCGCGCGACCGTGCCAACCGGGGCCAATACCCGGCAGTGGACGTACTCCAGAGCGTCAGCCGTCTGCGGCGGGAAATCACCGACGAGGAGCAAATCAAGCTCGTGCAGCTGGTAGTGGAGGTGCTCTCGGAATATCACGATTCGGAAGACCTGATCAACATTGGCGCCTACAGTCCCGGCAGCAATCCCCGTATTGACCATGCCATTGCCAATATTGATAAGGTGAACGACTATCTGATCCAGGAAGGACATATTAAGTCCAATTATGACGAGGCCAGAGCTGAGCTGGTCAAGCTGTGTGCTGAAATGGAGACGGCTCGTGGCTAGGAAAGGCTTTCAGCATAAGCGGCTGCTTGACGTCAAGGCCCTGATTCTGAACATCAAATCCCTGGCCTTGCGGGAATCGGAAGACATGCATCGCAACCGGTCCAAACGATTAGGCGAAATTCGTGCTCAAAAGCGGGCTCACCTTGATGCAGACAATCCCACTGGCGGCCATCAGCCAGTATCCAGCCGTGACCTGCAGATACACACCTGGTACACCGAGCAGCTCAACGAAGACCTTCGACGCCAGGTACACAAGGTTAGAATGGCGGAGCAGGAGGTGCGGCAGCGGCGAAAGGTGGTTGAGAAATCCGCTAAGGAAAAGCGGACCCTGGAGAAGCTGAAAGAGCACCAGGACCGGGCCGCCCGCCAGGAGACGGAGCGTGAGGAGCAGCGGCAACTGGACGAGATTGCCGGACGACAGCACTCTCGTGGGGAAGGACCGGAGCCATCATGAAGAAAGTCCTCCTGGGCCTCGCCGCGGCATTGATGTTTTTCGTACTTATGATTGTAGTGTTCTTTCTCATTTTCCTTCTATCCGAAGGGGAAGGAGAACTTGCGGAAGAGGGATGGCCGGTATCAGATAAAGAATTGCAGGAGATTATCCAGCAGCGTGACTCTTTGCTGGCTGACGTGGATAGTCTTGTTGCTGTCGTGGCGGTAAGTAATACTGCCCTTGACAGCCTGGGACAGGAGTTGGCTTTCAGGGAGGCCACGGTCAAGTCGCTGGAAAGTCGCCTGCAAGGTAAAGATGCGGAGATCGAATCTCTGCGTCGAGTGGACGTAAATGCTCAAGATATGGCCAGGACGTTTGCCACCATGACGGCGGCCGAACTGACACCCATTATCGCCAAACTCAGCGACGAGGTGGTCCTGGACATTTACAAGCATACAGTCACTAAACGAAGGAAAGTCCTATTGGCAGCTCTCGGCGATGCTCGTGCCGCAGCGCTGACCAACAGGCTAGTGAAACGAAAAGGAAGCTGATGATGAACAGTGGTGGAGCCCAGGTCTCCCAGGCGGGTTCTCCCCAGTTGACCAGCATGAAGGGGAAAGGCAACGGTGCCCTAGCGGCATCGCTGGCCGGCTCTCTTTTCTCTCTGGTCCCCGGTGCCGGTAAAAGCGCCCAGGGATTCGAGGGTCTGCTGCAGCAACTGCTGGGACACCTGCCTGGGCTGGGCAAGCAACTAACTCGCAAGCCGGTGGTTGCGGGCCAGAATCCACCAGAGGGACAGGTTATTTCACGTCCCAAGGTGGCGGCCCCGAACCGGCGGTCAACGGGTTCGGCGAATGCCCCTGTTCTTCGGTTTGGTGAGGCAACCTGGAGATCACCAACCCCGCAAATTCCTGAAGGGCTCGGGATCCAAGTTCCCGGTGCTCAACAGGAGGGGGTGTTATCCTCGGTCGTTGTACCGGCTGAGGAGGTGAGTCCGGGCGGTGCTTCAATGAAGGCTTCCAAGCAACCTGGTTCGGGCGCTGGTTTTCCGGCCTCGGGTCAAGTCCCGCGGCACCGTCCAGCCTCCCACACCCGATCCCAGCCTGGTCTGGGGACATCACCGTCCCGGCAGGCTGAGGGCGTGCGCGGGTCCCCTCCCGACGGAGGGTCCGTGCCGACTCGTAAGGGAAGGGTTCTGGACGGCGGGAAGCCAGCCGAGCCGGCCGGTGTGATGGCGAAAGCGGGCGTTGTGACGAACACCCGGGCGTCTGGAGTTCAACCGACGGTCAATACCGCTGGACAGCAGTCGGAATCTGAAGGCACTGCGGTGTCTTCCCGTTCGGCTGGCGTCCATGGGAACTCCCGCCCAGCTCGCTCCGCTGGTCCACCGACTGGCAAGCCAGCCCACGTGCTGCCTGCGGCCGGTAATAATCAGTCGGACGCCCCTTCATCGGGGGTGCAACGACCGAGTGACCCGTCACGGTCAGATAGCCGGCCGGGGATTGACGTGAGGCCTTCTCGTCCTCGCACTGGTAGCCGGATATCGTCCAACCGTATGCAAGTCCATACGGAGCCGGACCATTCCCCCCAGGGGATTAACGGTAAGGCTAAGGGCGTGACCTCCGGGATGGTGGTCAAGCAGCCCCACCCGCGCGTGCCTTTGACTCGGTCTGATACGGTCGAGCCCAGGCCGCAGGGAGGAGCCGACGGCAATCCAGCCGAAGGGCGCATATCGAACCAGGGGAGGCTGGGAATGAACCTTCCCCAACCGGATCGTCCTGTAGTGCCGGTGACGGCACAGGGGACATCCGGAAGTACCTCTTCGAGCAGGGCAGCGACAGAGCGATCAACCGGACGCGGGACATCCCGGGTGCGGATTGATGGCCAACGTTCAGCTGCGTCCCTGCGAGTAGAGGATAGCAGGGGGAGTGGTTCCCATTCTGCGACCAGCCTCACCAACCAGGACGGATTGCGGCGTTCCCCGTCCAACGACGAGCGGATCAGCCGCGGTTTCGTCAAACCCGTTCAGGTTGGGGTTCAAAGAAGCGGTGAGCGTTGGGGGGATGAGTCCCCTGCTCCCCTGACCCATTCCCTGCCGACATCGGCCCCAGCACCGCTGGAAGTGTCCGCCAGTTTGGCTTCACTTGCCCGGCTGACAGTACTCTACTACAGCCGCTTTGCTGGCGGTGAACAGCGCAGCAGCGTGTTCACTTTCAACGGCGGTTCGCTGGGTAATGTCCAACTCACATTCCAGGAAAGTAATGCCGCAACCACCCTGCATATTGTAGTGGAATCGCCTGAGGCGCGCCAGATGCTCCAGAGGGCGCTACCAAATCTTGAGCAGGAGTGGGCCCATCAAGGACTGAACTTTTCTGATGTGAACGTGGAGGTAGGGGATACCGGTCGTGGGAGTGGTTTCCTAAGCCAGGGAAATCCCACCCGGACCCCAGCCCTCGAATCAGCGGTGATCGATGAGGTCGCTGCTGATGAAGAATCTGAGGGCGTCAGAAACTACGGTTACAATACCGTGGAATTTGTCGCTTGAGAAAGGAGTAAATCCATGGTAGATGCCACACAGGCCACCGGTGGCAGCCTGGTTTTCACAGAAGGAATCCAGTCCAACAACAGTGTGACCATCACCCATGATGAGTTTTTGACGCTGTTGATTGCGGAGCTGGAGAACCAGGATCCCTTGGCTCCCATGCAGAGCCAGGAGATGGCCGCCCAGCTGGCCCAGTTTGGCAGCCTGGAACGCCTGTACAGTATCGACCGGCAAATCGGTGAGAGTCTCAATGTCGACCTGTTGATGACCCAGGCGGTCAACAACACGATGGCCGCGAACCTCATCGGCAGAGAGCTGGTCGCTGTCGGGGATAGTATTCTCTTGAAGGACGGCGGTGCCACGCTCCACTTTAAGCTGGAGGATCCCGCCGCGGAAGTGACTATCACTATCCTCGATGAATCAGGACAGGCAGTCCGGACTATCAGACGTGAAGACCTGCTTGATGGCGAGCAGGAGGTCGTGTGGAACGGAGCCGACGATGCTGGTCGGTTACTGTCCGAGGGTGTCTATCGCTTCAATATCACCGCCAGGGACGCGGATGGCAACCCAGTGAATGCTGTCACCACCGCGTCAGGCATCATTACCGGGATCAGTTATGAAACCGGTATGGCCGTTCTGCTGGTGGGTGATTTGGAGTTCCCCATGGGCAACGTGATTTCCATCCGCATACCGGAGGATTAGACATGCGACCAGAAGAGTTGGAACTCCGTACACGACTACAGCCGCTTAGGCCGCCGCAAGCGGGGCCGGGATCGCGCACTCAAGGCGCGACCTCAGCGGAGAAAAAATCCGCCTTCTCCAAAGTGCTGGCCGGAGAGCTGGCCTCCCGGGGGCAGGCAGCCGGTATATCGACTCCGACAACCGGTGTTGAATTCTCCGCCCATGCCCTGACGCGGCTGCAGGAGCGGAACGTCATGCTATCACCTCACAACCTGCAACGCCTGGACCAGGGAGTCCGGCTGGCGGAACGGAAAGGCAGTGTCAATACTCTGGTCCTCATGGACGACACGGCCTTCATCGTGAGCGTGAAGAATAAAAAGGTGATTACGGCAATCACCAAAGATGCGGCTGTTGCAAATGTGTTTACACAGATCGACAGCGCGACGATAGTTTGACATAGAAACGGCAAGGCTGGCCCCAACAAGCCCTCCTGAAATTTCAGGAGTGGCGTTCAGGGAAGCCTTGATCCTGCCGAACGACAGAAGCAGGGTCTTTGCCAAAACCTGAAATGATAAGGGGATTTTACAATGCTGAGGTCACTTACATCAGCAGTAACGGGGTTGAAAAACTTCACGGTCCAGCTGGACGTGTTGGGTAACAACCTCGCCAATATCCGGACCCTTGGGTTTAAGAGTAACCGGGTAACTTTCGCGGATGCTCGAGCCCAAGCGCTGACGGGACAAAAACAGGTTGGTCTGGGCGTGAATCTCAATGCCACCGACCTGGATTTCACCCAAGGAAACCTGGAGTTTACCGGTACGATTACCGACCTGGCCATCGCTGGGAATTCGTTTTTCATCCTGAGCGATGGCGAAAAGAACCGGTATAGTCGCGCCGGGAACTTCTTCTTCGACAACCAGGGCATCCTGATCAATCCGAATGGATTGGCCGTCCAGGGTTGGAGAGCCGACCAGGCAGGGGAGATTAACACCTCCGGTCCGTTGCAGGACCTCTTCCTGGACAAGAACCTGACCTCTCCGGCGGTCGAGACAGAAACCGTCTTTATGTCCGGGAATCTGGACGCCACTCTCGTGCCCATGGCGCAGGTGTTAGCATCGGGTATTCCGCTTACCCTGCGGGTGGATGACAGTGCCGCGTCTGAAACGGATAACCTTAACGATCTGAATCAGACGGCCACACCACTGATTGCCGGGAATAAGATCGAAATCGGTGGCACCAAGGCCGATGGGACCGCCGTGTCCGCTACCTTCACTTACGGTGCGGGCAACGACGGGATCACTATCGCTGATCTCCTGGACGTGATCGATTCGGCCTACGGTGGGCAGTCAGTTGCATCCATTGATGCCGATGGGAAGATCCTGCTCACGGATGTGCTGGATGAAGATGGCAAGATCGTGGGCACGGATGTGGAAGCCGACGAATCGGCTACGAGCCTGACCCTAAGTAGCAGCGCCGCTATCTCACTGCCTACTTTCGAAACAAGTGTGGAAGGGTTCACAGGTACGGCAATAACCTCCACGACTATCTACGATAGCCTTGGTGATAGCCACAACCTTGTTATTACCTTCACGCATATGAATGTGGACAACAAGTGGAGGTGGGAAGCCGAGTTTGTTGGCGATGAGACCATCGTGGATGGAGGCAGCGGTACCATCCAGTTCAACAACAGAGGAGAGGTTGTCGCTTTCGACGTGGATGGTCTCGCGACCGGGATTACGGTTGATCCCGAGAATGGTGCCGCCCAGTTTACAGTAGAGCTGGACGTACAGGGTGGAGATGCCTTCTCTGGGGTGAGCCAGTTTGCCGGTGATCCCACTCTGAGAGTCCACCAACAGGACGGCAGGCCTATCGGTGACCTGCTTAATTTCGAGATCGATACGGAAGGCATCCTGACGGGTATCTTCTCCAACGATGAGACCGTTACCCTCGCCAGGATTGCCCTGGCCGAGTTCCCTAACCCGGTCGGGCTGCTACGGACAGGTGACGCACTGTTCGACGTAAGTTCCAGCTCCGGAACCCCGTTTATCGGGGCCGCTGGCGAACAGTTCAACACGTCCATCCTTTCCGGATCGCTGGAGATGTCGAACGTGGACCTTGTGCGGCAGTTTACCGATATGATCACTGCCCAGCGTGGCTTCCAGGCTAGCGCCAGGGTGGTCACTACTGCCGACGCGGTGCTGGATGAAACCATGAGGTTAAAACGATAATCATCGTTTAGCTTATATTGTTTAAATCTGCCGCTCAGGCTACCCCGCCCGGATCGGGCGGGGTAGCCTGAGAGCGGAGAGCGTAACTGTATAGGAGAAGTTAATTGGATATCGCCACTATTGCGGGGATTCTGGCGGGTTTTGGCCTGATCGTCGGAACCATTGTCATGGGTGGTGGCAGTTCTACCTTCGTCCACATACCTTCGTTTATGATTGTATTCGGCGGGTCATCAGCCGCCACGCTGGTTAACTTCCCCATGGAGAAGGTGATCGCGACCTTCAAGGTGGCTGCTAAGGCTTTCCGCAAGGAGGAGAATAAAGAGGTAGAGACGGTTCAGCGCTTTTCCGAACTGTCCCGACTTGCCCGTCGTGATGGCATCCTGGCATTGGACCGGCAGCTGCAGGAGATAGACGACCCGTTCATGAAGGTAGGGCTGGAAATGGCCGTGGATGGTACCGAGCCTGATACGATCCTCGACATCATGGAGACGGAGATCACATCTCTGATAGAGCGACACAAGACCGGCCAGGGAATATTTACCTCCCTGGGTACCTACGCCCCCGCTTTCGGTATGATCGGTACCCTTATCGGTCTGGTGAAGATGCTCGGCAGCCTGGACGATCCCAGCAGCATTGGACCCTCCATGGCCATCGCCTTAATTACTACATTTTATGGTGCCGTGCTCGGCAATCTGGTCTACCTTCCCATGGCTGGTAAGTTGAAAACCAAGTCCACCAGTGAAATCATGTACAAACGGATGATCATTGAGGGCGTCATGTCGATCCAGCGGGGCGTCCATCCTAAGAATATTGAGCGGAAGCTCATGAACTTTATCGCTCCCAAAGACCGCGCCATCGAAGAAGAGGCTGCGGAGGAGATCGTAGGAGAAGAAAGTGGCTAAAAAACTTATGCCTGAAGACGAAGGCATGCCTGGTGCTCCCCACTGGATGACAACCTATGGAGACATGGTGACCCTGCTCCTGACGTTTTTCGTCCTGATGTTTGCCATGTCGTCCGTCAACGAACAGAAGTTTTTACAAGCCGCCGCCTCGTTGGCACGGGCCCTGGGTGTTTTGGATAAAAATGTGAGCTTGATCGGAGAGATGTCCCCGGCTATCGGGACTAGCGGAATGGCCCGGGAGCAAATTGATATGGTGGAAAGCATGGAGCAGATCGCCGAGATCTTCCAGGAAGAGGCTCTCCAGGAACTGGCCTCGGTTGAGGTTACGGGTACCGGTGAGGTCCTAGTGCGTATGGGCGACGAGGTGTTGTATGATCCTGGCCAATCGGAGCTAAAATCGCAGGCTGAGAGAGTACTGGCAAGGATTGCCAGCTCGGTCCAAGGGCGGACGGAAACGGTCTACGTAAAGGGGCATACTGACAACGTTCCTATTAGTACTCCCGAGTTTCCTTCTAATTGGGAGCTGTCGGGTGCCCGCGCCCTGAGTGTTGTTCGATTACTGGAAAAGCAAGGGGTCCCGCCTGAGCAACTGGCGGCGGTTGGCCATGGTCAATATAATCCCATTGCGCCCAATGATACCCCGGAGGGCAGAGCCAAAAACCGCCGAGTGGAACTCTGGATTACGTGGAGCAGCGTGGCAGATGAGTGAAATTGAACAGCGCGGCGTCCCCATCGAAGAACCCGAAGAGCCACTCGAGGAAGAGGAGGGGGAAAGAGAGCGCCGGCCGCTCCCACCCTTCGTTAAACTGATCATTTTGGTAGCTAGCGTTTTGATAATGGCCGCTGGGGCTTTTTTCCTGACACAAAAGGTTGTTCTACCTCGGATTACGAAGACTTCCGTAGGGGAGAAGATCACTGAGGTTAAGCAAAAATTGCAGAGGCCGAAGAAAGAGAAAAAGAAGGAGAAAGAGAAGAAAGGCCCGGTGATTAAACACCCCATCACCGGCATTACAGCTAATCTCGCGGGTTCTATGGGGCGGCGGTTTGTGGCGATGGATATCATGGTGGAAACCACATCGCAAGAATCGCGGAACGAGATGATCGAAAAAGAGTATCAGATACGGGATGCCCTTATATTTTACTTTGGAGGGCGTACTATCAGGGAAATTTCCACCAGGCAATTCATGCTAACCGCTCGTGATTCAGTGTGTAGTATCATCAACTCGATCATCGAGAGTGAACCGGTGGATACTGTTTTCTTTACCACTTTTCTTATCCAATAAGGAGATTGTTGTGGCCAAGATACTTAGCCAAGCTGAAATAGACGCGCTCTTATCGACAGTCTCGGAAGAGACGGCCGAGGTGACGAAGGCGGAAGGAGGCCCGCCGCGGCGGGTAGTGCTTTACGACTTCAAGCACCCCAACCTTATCTCCAAGGAGCAAATGCGGCTGCTGGAGAATCTCCACGAGAACTTCAGCCGGAACTTCGGCGTGTTTCTCTCTGCCCAGCTGCGCATGATTGTGGAAATCGAACTTCTGGCGATCGACCAGCTGCTCTATTCCGAGTTTGTCATGTCCATTGCTCCACCGGGGGCCCTGTACGTCGTAGATATGGATGAGCCGGAGGGCCAGGCAATTGTGGAACTCAGCCCCAGCCTGGTCATCTTTATCGTAGAAAAGCTGTTTGGAGGCAAGGGCTCCATCTCCGCGTCGACTTCACGGCCCGTTTCCGCCATCGAACAGAAAATCATGAAGCGGGTAATGGAACGTGCGACGCAGGAATTAGCTAGTATCTGGAGTCCGGTGTCTACTATCAAATTCAATATCAGTCGCTATGAGAGTAATCCTGAGTTCATTCAGATTGTGCCCTCCGCCGAGCCAGTGGTGGTGGTCTCTTTGCAGATCAAGATTCACGACCACAAGACCCTGATGAATTTCTGTTATCCCTACCGCTGGCTGTCGGA
>JBGVTM010000206.1 GCA_041862535.1 Candidatus Neomarinimicrobiota bacterium
GGTGAGGTTGTCAAGATCGTTACGGCGGCGCTGCTGCTGCCGCTGGGGTGGAAAGCACTCGCTCTGCGAAAGTAGTCTCACGCTGTTCTGGTACAAGCTACCGTGCAGGCAGAGGTCATGCCACCCGGGTAGAAGGTCTGAGGTGGCAGCTCGCACTTATACTCGCCTATTTATTCCCCGGCTTCCATGAGTCTGGTTCGCGTTATCGCCAAGGCTGTAAGGCATCCCAGGAAGGCTTTGAGCATGGTGGCCAGAATGGTGTTCAAAAAGCCAGTGCCGGGATATTGCTCGGTGTGTGGTGAGAATAGGATACTCTATAAAGCTGGCCATCCGCGTATATCCTACTTTTGCAGAGGCTGCGGTGCGGTCGCCCGGAACCGGCACCTGGCAACAATCCTGGGCCGGATCATGGGTTCAGGAGAGCCGTATAGCCTACCTGGTCTGGTTGCTTCGCGACCGGATTTGAAGGTCTATCAGGCCCAGGCGCGTGGTCCCATCCATCAGGCTCTCTGGGGCCTTTCGGGGTACGTCTGCTCGGAATATTTACCCGATACGCTTCCCGGTTCGGTCTCTAAAAGCGGGATTCGGTGTGAAGACTTGCAGCAGCTTACATTCCCTGTGGATAGCTTTGATGTGGTAATTACCGAGGACGTGCTGGAGCACATACGCGACCCGGATGCGGCGTGGCGGGAGATCCACCGGGTCCTGAAGCCGGGAGGTTATCACGTATTTACGATTCCCTATGATCCGGGCAGACGTACCGCCCGGCGCGTGATCATTGAAGGGGAAAGGGACATTTTTGTCATGCCGAAAGTATATCACGGGGATGCAATCAGGGATGGGCTGGTCTATACTGATTTCGGATATGATCTACTTGACCACCTGGAACGGATAGGCTTGCCAACTCAATGCTATGGAGCTGACGGGTTGGACGGCCATCCCCATCACATTTATGCCGGCTGGGTATTTGTATCCCGGAAGGAGGTTTAACGAATGACTGCGGGTGATGGGACCGGTCGGCGTCTATTTTCTGCTAATCGATTGCCTGCCGTAAGCAAAGTGAAGCCTATGCGTATTTTTGAGAAGACCCTCGTCGTCCTGCTCCTATTTATTTCTGTGTCAGCGGCTCAATCTTCCTTCTATGTCGGCGCAGTATTCCTGTTGATACCGCCTTCGCCTGCTATGAACGGGATGGGGGAGGTGGGGGCCGCCCTGCCGTCCCGGGATATTTTTTCGATCTATTATAATCCCGCCAATTTCCCCAGCATAAAAGGCCTATCCCTGGCATATAGTCTGGAAAATAAGACCCAGTGGTTGCCTGGTCTGTCTGACGACATATTTCTTCACTATGAGGCTGGGATGTTGGGGTATCAATCCGGCCAGGGGGCTTTCGGGCTCAGCATGGGATATTATCGCACCTATCTCGACCTGGGAGAGGTGGTGCGAATGGATGAGTATGGCCAGTCAATTGGCACTTTCTCGCCGCATTACTCTGCCGATGTGGTCACTTTCGGTGCCAGGAGTGGCTTTAACCTGGGGCTGGTGCCCATGAGTTTCTCGGTAGGTGGGGCGCTCAAGAATACAGTCCAGGATATGAGCGAATATCCTCCTCATGATCAATTGCGGAGCGATAATAGATTCTATGACTTCGGATTTATGTTGACCGCCCCGTTTTCCACCCGGAGTGCAGAACTTGACTTTGGACTGTCGGTAGAACCGGCCATAGGCTACAGTATCCTGAACATGGGCGAGGGGGTCACATTTATTGATGAAGATCAGGCGGATCCGCCGCCAACCTTAGCTCGATTGGGATTCTCCCTATCCTGCAGCGCTACGGGTTTGACATCCAGGTATCCTATCGCGACTTTTCGGTATGGCCGGGAAGTGGATGATATTCTGGTCGTAATGGAGGAGAAGAATGGGGACAGGGACTGGAATGTGGACGCGCCGATTGGTGACATTGACATTTACAACAACTTGATTAAGAATAAACCGGGCGAGGACTTGACCCTCCACCGCGGCTATGAGTTCACCTTCCTTGACCTATTCACCTTTCGGACTGGGGAATACATCTATGAGTATCCCAGCAACGCGTCAGAGGACTATCGCCAGCATATTTACACCTGGGGCAGGGCATTACATGGCCGGCCCATTCTGCTGCTTATGTCCCAATTGCTTAGGAGCCCTGTTACTCGTGCGCTGGCGCGCCACTTCGATTTCGTTTATAACGAGAGTCACTTTGAGGGACGGGATGGCCACCATTCCTCCCCTTTAGCAGGTACCGACTTTGAGAACCTGGTCGTTGCTTTTCACTATCCTGGAAGTTAATTAGCTTTGCTCCATCTCGCGGTCCGGTGTAGAGTGCAGACCAGTAAGGAGGATCCATGAGCGATACCATTTTTGGCAAGATCATCAACAAGGAGATTCCGTCCGATATTATTTACGAGGACGAGCAGTGCGTGGCTTTCAGGGACGTCAATCCGCAGGCGCCGGTGCATTTCCTGGTGGTGCCGCGCAAACCCATTCCCAGACTGCAGGACCTGGCAGCCGAAGACGAGGGCCTCATCGGGTATATCCACAGGGTGATCATCCGGCTGACGGAGCAGGAGGGCATTGCCGACGGTTACCGAGTGGTGGTCAATTCCGGGTCGAGTGCCGGCCAGTCGATCTTTCCCCTGCACTTCCATGTGCTGGGTGGTCGCCCGATGCGCTGGCCCCCCGGATAAGTGACCGCGGTGGTGAGCCAGTCTGCGTGTCGTTGGAAC
>JBGVTM010000207.1 GCA_041862535.1 Candidatus Neomarinimicrobiota bacterium
ACCGGAACTGATGAAGAGGCAGGTTGGCCGGTGTGGAGCCCGGATGGCAGCCAGATCCTCTACTGGGCCTTCAAGGCTGGCAATCAGGATGTGTGGGTGATGGATGCAGACGGAGGCAACAAGAGGCGGCTTACCGATCATCCCGCCCTGGATGGAGATGGGCAATGGAGCCCGGATGGGAGAAGGATTGTGTTCGTTTCCGAGCGAACCGGCAATGGCGATATCTACATGATGGATGCCGATGGATCTAATCTGAGGCGCCTGAGCTTGTCGGATGCCTGGGATTGGACCCCTCACTGGGGTCCGGATGGAAGGATGGTAGCCTGGATATCAAAGGAAACCGGAAGAATGGAGATCTGGACCATAGACGTGGAGACCATGGAGAGGAGGCACCTATCGCCTGATGCCTGTGCCAATGTCGTTCCCCGGTGGAAACCAGATGGCACCAAGATCCTCTATGGCAGATGGCTAGGAGGCGCGTACCCTATCAAAGGGAGCTATGACCTCGCACACATGAACCCGGATGGCAGCGGGAAGCAGGACCTTGCCCTCTCGCCGGTGAATGAGATGTCTGCGAGTTGGAGCCCTGATGGAAGCCGCATCCTCTTCTGGTCCTGGCGGACCGGGAATCCCGAGGTGTTCAGGATGAGTGCTGATGGAAGCGGCCTGACCCAGCTCACTGACAACCTGGCCTGGGATATGTTCCCTGCCTGGAGCCCTGATGGAAAGAAGATTGCCTTTGACTCCGACCGCATGGGTAACTTCGATATCTGGGTCCTGGATGTGGCACAATAACCAGCAGCGATCAAAAAGCAACCGCCAAACATTGCGCCTCAGTCCATCGGCTGCATGCAGTAAAGTCAGCGTTAGGTGTCCCTAGAGAGGATAATAGCGCCATGGGTTTCATCAGACGTCAGGAAGAGCACCTGGTGACGCGTTTTTTAGTGTGGAAGTACCAGAGGATGAACCTTGCCGTGCCTGCCATTTCAGAACTTCAGCACCAGGCCAGCAAGATCGTTAGTGAGGCCCATCGGATCGCCCGCAAAACAGGTGGCAATGTTGCTTCCATCATGAAGGAGCTGATTGAGGATTTGAAAAAGTAGCTTTGGGCCTCCCAACACCTGAATCTTATACAGCCTAATTTTCAAGAGGGGTGAACCTTCGCCTATTTGATAGACATGCCTTAATAGAAATATGTCAACCAAAGGAATGCGCTATCTGGAGCCTTATTAAGGAAGTTGGTGCCCGGTATCTCGAATCCACCGTATTCCGTGCCCCTTCCGCCATAATAAATAGTACCTCCAAATGTCATCTGGATGGCTTTAGCGATATCCCAGACAGCCCGGGGTAGAACTATTCCCGAGGGATCGGCCAGGTTATTGATCACGGTCAAATAGACATTGAACAGAGGATGTAACTCCACCCTGATGTGGCCCCCTAAATAAGTCCGGCCTAAAGTGAAGAGCTCGCCCCGTTCAAGACGTTCGGAAATCTCCCTATCGGTAAATGCTTCCGCGTACTGGTCTTCACCCAGGCCGTTAAAGTAGAACTCTAAGAATCCATAAAAGTTCTTTTTCCACCACACCCAGGAGTAGTCCATATTAGCCACCAGGGAAAGATATCCGTCCGTACCGCTCTCTTCCAGAAAGGTCCATGTACCGTCCAAACGCCAGGCCGCACCCCCAAGATATCCGGTGCTGCCAAGGCCGACTACGGTGTCTCTGTAGTGTTCAGCAGCCATGATATCCAACTCAGTAGTACCCCGGGCAAAGTGCAGCTTTCCGGCCAGGGAGGACTGGTTCCATTCCGCATCTCCAGTTACCGGGTCCCGCCTCGGTACATAAAGGAACTGGAAATCACCTATTCTATTCACGGAATATTGGGTGGACACCATATCATCCCCGATCTTATAATCCCGCTCGATATCCGCCGGCGAAAAGGGATTAAACAGGTCCATGGGATTAAACAGCAGGCCATTCCCCCAGGTAACCGCCTGCCGACCGATGTTGAGGGTACCCCATTTCGGCAGCAAGGTCAGGGAAAGCCGGTCCAAGCGGTGATACAGGATATGGCTGTTATCCTCATCAATGGTCTTCGTCAAATCCATAAAGCGACGATCGTCTTCCACGCGTTGGCTGACCATAAAAGCTGCCTTGAAAAGATCCGGATAAAGCTGCTCCAAGCCCTTCACCTTACGCCGGGTATCCCCACCTGAAAGGATGGCCTCATAATGGGTCTCGAAAATCCCCCACTTTTCAAAAAAGAGCCTGTTCTTGACCCGGACCTCAGCGTTACCGTCATAGTAAGGATCAGTGCCCACGGCCTGGAAAAATGATGCGTCATCAGGCCATGACACAGACCCCCTACCCTTGATATGCCCGCCCCACTGGCTATCGATCCTTTTATACCAGGGCTCAGTGGGTACTGATTTGTTCTTGGGCGCATCTGACGCCCCCAAAGCAGCCAGATCGAGTTGGGCTAAACAAATCCCCAACACCAGGAATCCGTAAAATGTGAGAGCCTTTTGACCCAAGGCCTTTCCCGGTTCTACCCTTCCCGGACCTGATCATCTGCCACGAGGCCATCCCTGATGAGCACGAGCCGTCGGGCATAGTCCATGACCATCTTATCATGGGTCGAAAAGATAAAGGTTGCCTTTTTCTTCTCGTTCATCTGCCTCATCATCTCCAGCAGACCCTTTCCGGTCTTGGAATCCAGGTTGGCTGTAGGCTCGTCCGCTAACACAATGGATGGATTGGAAACGATGGCTCTGGCAACGGCGACTCGCTGCTGTTCCCCACCTGATAACTCGGCTGGACGCCGGTCGTATTTCCCCTCTAAGCCCACATCTTCCAAGATAGCCCTGGCCAGTTCCCGTCGCTTAGCGGACGGCACGCCCTGGAGGAGCATGACGAATTCCACGTTTTCAAATGCGGACAGGACCGGAATAAGATTATATGCCTGGAATACAAACCCGACTTTTTGCAGACGTAAGCTGGCCAACTCCGATTGGGTCATTTTATCCAGTGCGTTTCCGTCCACCGTGATCCGGCCTGAATCAGCCAAGTCCAGTCCACCGATGATATTCAGCATAGTGGTCTTGCCTGACCCCGATGGCCCGGCCAGGGCGACAAAGGCCCCCTTTTTTATGGTCAGGCTCACGCCGTTAAGCGCATTAACTTCTACCTTGCCTTTTCGATATGTCTTTTTGACGTCTCTGCATTCCACTATGTTCATATTCTATCTCCTCTCTGCCTGATAGATCATGCTTGTTATCGATGGTCCGTTGTCGGTTGCAGCAAGACCAATAACCACTCAGGATTCATACATTTTTTGGTGCAACAAACTACGGAAAGCGGGCCGTACACTTATCAAATGTGGGCTAAGGCCTCTACCGGGATGAACCTGGCCGCTTTAGCGGCTGGATAAAGGCTCACCAAAAGACCCAAGATAAATACCACCAGGTTGGCCATGGTCAAGTCCCTACCGTAGATGACCGGGTAAATCACCCGAGATATACCGAAATATTCCATGCCGGCGGCCAGGGCAGAAAGATTGATGCCGCTGCCTGAAAGGGCGAAAACACTCAAAAGCCCTAAGATGTTCCCAATGGCCATACCAATAACCAGGAGAAAACACGACTCTGTCAGGACCTCTCTAATGATCCACCATGGCTTCATCCCCAGTGCCTTGAGCAGGCCGAACTCACGTATTCGCTCGAATACAGCCATGAGCATGGTGTTGACGATGCCAAAGCCCATAGCAATGAAAACTACTAGGAACCACAAGAACATAAACTGGTCATAAATCTTCAGGTATGCGGTGACTAAGGGAAGGAGTTCCCGCCAGGTCTGCACTTCATAATATGCAGGCGGCAAGGCGGCCCGCAGGTCGGTTGCCACCTGGTTGACTTGCTTGTAATCGGGAAGAATGATGGACACCTCGGAGATATTGTTCTTCAACTTGAGCATTTCCTGGGCCGCAGGCATGGTGACAAAGACAAACTGTTTCTCCGTGGCCTCCATTTCGGCCCTGAAGATCCCGACAATACGGAAGGCCCTGGAGGCGATCTCCCGATCAACATCCTGTGACATGAGAACCAGCTTACGGCCCAATCTGGTCTCAAACGTGCCCACTAAGGCCTTACCCACCACAATCCCGTATTTGTCATCAGACTTGAGGTAACGCCCCTGGGTGAGCGCCTGCCCGATGAACGAGACCTTGGCCTCGCGTAGAGGATCAATCCCCACTAATGTCACACCATCCGAGTGTCGAGCGTTGCTGGCAATAGCGCTAACCCGAACCCTAAAAGTCCACTGGGTGCCAGATGGCACGAGCTTCTTAAGGGTTGTTTCTACCCTCTGAAAATCGGTCATGCTGTTCTCGACAACCGGGTCATCTCGATACCCTTTATGATGTACCTGGATATGCCCGGTGAGCGTAGCGACACCGTTTCGGAGCATTTGGTCCGCGATACCCCGCATCAGCGCACCTAAAAAGATCATGCTCCAGACCCCGATGATAACAGCGATCATAATGACCGCTGTCCGCCTAGGGTTTCGCCAAATGTTTCGCCAGGCTAAGTGTACATGCATTTCTTACTCACACCTACGCAGATCTCATCGCTTCCACCGGCCGGAGACGCCGGACCTTAAGTGCTGGATACAACGCAGTCAAAAGGGTGATGACCAGCACCGCACCCGGCCCGATTGAGACGGAAAGTAGCGAAAGCTGGGGAAAGATCCTCTCTGGCATACCATACTGTCTCAATAGTTCGGATGCGCCGGAAATAACGATCCCATGAACCTGGAAATACCAGGTGATCAAGCTTCCAGCGATGATGCCAACGACAATGCCTATCATAGTGATAGTCGTAGATTCAATCAAAAGTAGCTTGGTCAACCGTCCCGGAGAAGTTCCAATGGCCATAATGACACCGAACTCTCTTGTCCGCTCGAAGATACACATAAGGAAGGTATTTAAGATACTGAAGGCCACCACCACTATCAAAATGAAATAGAAGATAAGGCCGCCAACCAGGTCCATCTGAATGCCCTGGATCAAGCCGGGCATGAGCTCCATCCAATCCACCACCAGGTGGTGCCTTTTTTCCATCTTTTTGATACCAGCCGCAACAGCCTTTTTCATCTCCGATACCTCGTCTAAGGATCTTCCAAGTACTACAACCTCATGGACGGCCCCGTGCATGGAATATACATCTTGAAAGTCCTTAAGCGAGATATGCATAGATGAACGATCGAATTCGTCCTGGCCAGAACTGTAAATTCCCTTTACCTTAACCACAGTAGCCGCGATGGTGCCATCACGTCCCTGGCCCAGCAAAACCAGTTCATCACCCA
>JBGVTM010000208.1 GCA_041862535.1 Candidatus Neomarinimicrobiota bacterium
CCAGAGTAAAGGACATCTTTGTCGAGGTGGGCGCCCTGGCGGGAGTGATGATCCCGCCCCTGGAATTCAATCTGGATATTGCCAAGCAGCACACTTGTGCCCGGGACGCAGTCATTCACATCCAGGAGCTCGAAGGCCGGGGCCGCTGCCCCGCCTGTGGGGACACCTTCCCCATGAGCCTGCCCTTCGAGCCCTGCCCCCAATGTAACGGCAGCTACCTGACCATGATTGCCGGTAATATGCTGCGGGTCCGGGAAATCGAAGTGGAGAAAACAGCCTGATGTGCGAGACCTGCGGCTGCGGCCAGCCTGGTAACCAAGGCGTCAAGATTCTGAAACCGGGCGCCGCCAATCCTGCTGAGCAGCACACCCATGAGCACGGCCACCATCACGATCACCCCCACGAACATGAGCACCCCGGTCATACCCACACCGAAACCGTTAAGGTCCTGGAGGACGTGCTGGGCGCCAATAACCTTGTAGCGGCCCGCAATCGGGGCTACTTCGAAGGCCGCAATATTTTCGCCATCAACCTGATGAGCTCCCCGGGAGCGGGCAAAACCACCCTGCTGGAAAAAACCATCGGGGTACTGGCTCCCGATCTGCCTTGGGCCGTCATCGAAGGCGACCAGCAGACCACCATGGATGCCGACCGGATCGACCGCACCGGGGCCGCCGCCATCCAGATCAACACCGGCACCGGCTGCCACCTGGATGCCCGCATGGTCAGGGACGCGCTGAAACAACTCACTGTCCCGGTCGGGGCCGTTCTAGCCATCGAGAACGTGGGCAACCTGATCTGTCCGGCCCTTTTCGACCTGGGCGAGGCCCGCCGGGTAATCATCGTCAGCACCACCGAAGGCTCCGACAAACCGCTCAAATACCCCACCATCCTGCGGGACGCTCATCTTTGCGTCATCAACAAGATGGATTTATTACCCTATGTGGATTTTGATATGGATGAATTCATGACCAACGCCCGGCGCATTAATCCCGACCTGGGCTTTATCCCCCTCTCAGCCAAGACCGGCGACGGACTGGAAAAATGGTATGACTGGATTCGGGAAAACCACCGGGCCGTCAGCACCGCCAACGCCGGCAGCGAGGCGGGATAGAGTAAACCATCGCGCCGGGCTGTGGCTTTGATATGGTAAAGGAGGAATAGCACCGTGTGCCTGGCTATACCAGGAAAGGTAGTTGAAATTTATGAGGAGAACGGCCTGCGGATGGGGCGCATAGACTATGGCGGTGTCGTCAACAAGGCCTGCCTGGAATACGTGCCCGAGATCGAGATCGGACAGTACACGATTGTTCATGCCGGGTTTGCCATCAGCATCCTGGATGAAGAGGAGGCCCTGAAGTCCTTCGAGGCCTGGCAGGAGATGGCGAGTGCGGCCCGGGCGGCGGGGATTCCCCTGGGTGCAGAGGACCCCGGTCCCGGTGATCCCGCAGCATGAAATACCTCGAAGAATTCCGCGATCCGGAGGTAGCCCGCCTCTATCTTGAGCAGCTCCAAGCCGCCGTCACCCGCCCCTGGAAAATCATGGAGGTCTGCGGCGGGCAGACCCATGCCATCATGCAATACGGTATCCAGGAGCTGATCCCTGATAAGCTTACCCTGCTGCACGGCCCCGGCTGCCCGGTCTGCGTAACTCCCCTGGAGCAGATCGATAAGGCCATCGCCATTGCCGGGCAACCGGACGTCATCTTCACCACTTTCGGGGATATGCTGCGGGTCCCCGGCTCGGAGAAGGACCTCTTCTCGGTCAAAGCCGATGGGGGCGATGTCCGGGTGGTCTACTCACCCCTGGATGCCGTCAGGATCGCCACTGATAATCCCGACAAGGAAGTGGTCTTCTTCGCGGTCGGTTTTGAGACCACCGCCCCGGCCAACGCCATGGCCGTCAAACAGGCGGCCGCCCTGGGACTGGCTAATTTCTCCCAGATCGTCGCTCAGGTCCTGGTACCACCGGCCCTCGAAGCCATCCTCACCGCACCGGGCAACCAGGTGCAGGGCTTCCTGGCCGCCGGGCATGTCTGCACCGTAATGGGCTACCATGAATACGAGCCCATTGCCGCCAGGTATAAGGTGCCCATCGTGGTCACCGGTTTCGAGCCCCTGGATATCCTCGAAGGCATTCTACTGGTCGTCCGCCAGCTGGAAGCAGGGCGCCACGAAGTCGAGAACCAGTATCGCCGTAGCGTCCGGCGCACCGGCAACGAGCCGGCCCAGGACATGATTAAAGCGGTGTACCGGGTCGTTCCCCGGCAGTGGCGCGGCATCGGCGAGATCCCCCGCAGCGGACTCGGACTGCAAGCGGCCTACACCGCCTACGACGCCGAAGTCAAGTTTCAACTTGGTTCCATCCGGACCCGCGAGCCGGAGGTCTGCATCAGCGGTGAAGTCCTCCAGGGCTGGAAAAAGCCCACTGATTGCCCGGCCTTCGGAAAGGAGTGCACGCCAGATACGCCCCTGGGGGCCACGATGGTCTCCAATGAAGGGACCTGCGCCGCCTATTACCGCTACATGGACCCGTCCTGAGCCTGTCGAAGGGAATGTCCATATGAATGCCATGGAACTCAGCTGCCCCCTGCCCTTTGAGGACAGCGAGAAGATCAGTCTGGCGCACGGTGGCGGCGGCCGACGGATGGCCCAACTGATCAAGGAGGTCATCCTGCCCCACTTCCCCGACGGCAAGGTAGAGAACATCCACGACGGCGCCATCCTGGAATTCGGCACCGAACGTCTGGCCTTCACCACCGACTCGTTCGTGGTAACACCACCTTTCTTCCCCGGCGGTAACATCGGCGACCTGGCCGTCAACGGCACCATCAACGACCTGGCGGTATGCGGCGCCCGGCCCCTCTATCTCAGCTGCGCCCTCATCCTGGAGGAGGGCTACGCCATGGAATCGCTGCGCCAGGTGCTGGTCTCCATGGGCGCGGCAGCCGAAGCGGCGGGCGTGGCCCTGGTCACCGGCGACACCAAAGTGGTGGACCGCGGGAAAGGCGACGGCATCTTCATCACCACCACCGGCGTCGGACGGGTCCTACCCAACGCCAGGATCGATCCCCGCCGCGTCCGGCCCGGGGATGTGGTCATCATCAATGGCCCCGTCGGAGACCACGGTATGACCATCATGTCCCAACGGGAAAACCTCGCCATGCAGGGCGATCTGACCAGCGACACCCGCGCCCTGCATCGGGAGGTTGAGGCCCTGATCGAACGCTACGGGGAGACCATCCACTGCCTACGGGACATGACCCGCGGCGGGCTCGCCACCGTTATGAACGAGATCGCCCGGACCGCCGGCGTCTCCATCAGTCTCAGGGAACAGGCCATCCCGGTGAACCCGCCGGTGCGAAGCGCCTGCGAACTGCTGGGACTGGACCCCCTCTACGTGGCCAACGAAGGAAAACTGGCCATATTCGCCGAAAGCGGCACCGAAGAGCAGATCACGG
>JBGVTM010000209.1 GCA_041862535.1 Candidatus Neomarinimicrobiota bacterium
GGAACAGCGAAGAATCTCACGCTTTCCTATCCAATCCTTCATCAATTATTAGCCCTTTCTCGCGCATCTCGCGCACCAGGCGAACGACAAACCGCTGCGATACCCTTAGATTCAGGCACCATGACAATGGCTGTAACATATTGCACCCATTGCCTCCACGCTCTGGTGTAGGATCCTGTAAAAAGGATAAAATTCCGCACGCTGCTTTTGCCCTGTCGACGAGAACTTTTTTGAAAATGCGGAATTTTGTATGGATTTTGTTGAATTTTAAAACGTCAGGCCCACCGCCGCGTTCCAGACCCTGCTCGAGCAGCAGTCGCAGAAAATGCGCGCAGTGCCGGGCCCCCTACCCCTATGGTGTGGTATCACCCTCCCCGACGCTAACCATGGGCCTGAAACGATACCAAATTGATTCCGCTTTGTCACTGCATTGGCGGACCGGAAATCAAAAAGCCCCGCACTATGCGGGACTACCAGATCATTGGCTGCGGTCTGACTACCAACAACTGATTACTGACGACTACTTGCTACCCCATCTTCTCCCGCAGATACCGTTTCACCTGATCCATGCTCACTCGTACCTGCTCCATGCTGTCCCGGTCACGGACGGTGACCGTCTGGTCCTGGAGCGTCTGGCCGTCCACGGTGATGCCGAAGGGAGTGCCGGCCTCGTCCTGGCGGCGGTAGCGCCGGCCGATGGAACCCCCATCGTCGTAGAAGGCCGCGAAGTCCCCCCGCAGGTTGTCCACGATCCGGCGGGCCACCTCCGGCATGCCGTCCCGGTTCACCAGGGGGAAGACGGCCACAGTGATGGGTGCGATGGTCGGCGACAGCCGCAGCACCACCCGCTGCTCCGCACCTTCGCCGCCGGCCTTGGGCGCTTCCTCCTCGTGGTAGGCATCGGTGAGAAGCGTGAGGAAGGTGCGGTCCACTCCGGCGGAGGACTCCACCACGGCGGGGACGATATGCTCGTTGGTCTCGGGATCAAAATAGGTGAGCCGCTTGCCAGAGTACTCGGCGTGGCGGTCCAGGTCGTAAGTCCCCCGGTCGGCAACACCCTCCAGCTCCGACCAGCCGAAGGGAAACTCGTACTCCAGGTCGTTGGTCGCCCGGGAGTAGTGGGACAGCTCCTCCTGGCTGTGGGGCCGTACGCGCAGCTTCTCCCGGCGAATGCCCAGGGACACGTACCACTCCAGCCGGGCATCGGTCCAGTAGTCCAGCCACTCAGCACTTTCCCCGGGCCGGACAAAGTACTCCAGCTCCATCTGCTCGAACTCCCGGGTGCGGAACAGGAAGTTGCCGGTGGTAATCTCGTTGCGAAAGGCCTTGCCCAGCTGGGCGATGCCGAAGGGCAGCTTGGCCCGGGCCGTACCCTGCACGTTCAGGAAGTTGACGAAGATACCCTGCGCAGTCTCCGGCCGCAGGTAGGCTTCCACACCGGACTCCTCCAAAGAACCGATGAAGGTCTTGAACATGAGGTTGAACTGGCGGGGGATGGTCCAGTCAGCCGCCTGACCTTCGTCATCCAGAATGCCGCCAGCGTCCAGATCAAAATCGCCCCGCTCGACAATCAGGTGCAGAATCCTCGGGATAGTATGGTGAACCAGATCCTCCCCCTTTTCGATCTGCAACCCTACCTGCGCTGCCAGCTGCCGAATCACGGACTCGTCCTGCTTCTCCAACAGGTGATCCAGGCGATAGCGCTTCTTCGTCAACTTATTGTCCACCATGATATCGTGGAACTGGGACACGTGCCCGGAGGCCTCCCACACGCGGGGGTGCATGAGGATGGCGGCATCCATACCCACCACATCCTCCCGAGCGGTGACGATATCCCGCCACCAGCGGTTCTTCACATTGCGTTTGAGCTCCACTCCCAGGGGGCCATAGTCCCAGGTAGAGCCGAGACCCCCATAGATCTCGCTGCTCAGGAAAATGAACCCCCTGCGCTTGGCCAGGGAGGTGATTTTGTCCATGAGGTCAGTTTGATTGCCCATAGTACTACGTTGACTTCTTCCGTCTCCGCGTATAGCGCCGCCGTCGCTTTGGGCCTTCAACCACCCGAGCTGCCAGCCGCTCTACCGCCTCGGTTAATTCAATGCTATCCGGGTCATCCGCCTTCTTCAGAGAGACATTGGTCTTCCCATCGGTAATATACAGCCCATAGCGCCCTTCTTTGATCTGGATCTCAGTGCCCGTATCTGGATGAACACCCAGCGTGCGCAAGACGGCGGAGGATGTGCGCTCCCCTTTCTTCAGGATATCTAGGGCGCGCTCCAGCTCAAGCGAGAGCAGGTCTACACTTTTGGGCACTCGCCGACTGGCCTGACCGCATTTTACATAAGGACCATAGCGCCCCAGGTCTGCCAGCACCGGTTCACCCGTCTCCGGGTGCCGCCCCAGCTCCCTGGGAAGACCCAGAATAGCCACGGCTACGTCCAGATTCACATCCTCAGGCTGCATACCGGGCAGCAGCGACTTCTGCTTTCCTTTATGGGCGTCATCCCCCAGCTGCAGATAGAAACCGAAGCGTCCCTTCTTCATCAACACAGGGAGCTGCGTCTCCGGATCGATGCCCAGCTCCTTGGGATACTCACTCCCCATGCGTATAAGTTCCAATGCCCGGTCCAGAGAAAGCTCTGCCGGGGGTGTATCCAGATCGAGGTTGGTGCGCTCATCACCGTGCTCCAGATATGGCCCGTAGCGGCCAATGCGCACATAGACGGGCACTTGGTCTTCAGCTTCACCGATGCGGATAGTGCAGATCCCGCGAGTGTCAATGGGATTATGGAGCAGCTCCTTCAGACCCGGCCCGCCGTTCTGGCCGAAATAGAATTGCTGGAGATAAGGGAGAGACTCGCGCTCGCCACGGCTGATCTCGTCCAGCACATCTTCCATCCGAGCGGTGAACTGGTAGTCCACTAAGTCGGAGAAATACCGCTCCATGAGTCGTACTACGCCTACTGCCACAAAAGTGGGCACTAGAGTGCCCTTCTGCTTTACCACGTATTCCCGGCGCTGGATGGTATCCATGATGGTGGCGTACGTGCTGGGCCGGCCAATGCCCAGGGATTCCAGTTCCTTTATGAGAGTAGCCTCCGTATACCGGGCTGGGGGCTTGGTTTCATGCCTCGTGGGTTCCAGACTGGTACATGTGACTATATCGCCTTCGGCCAGAGATGGAAGGCTCGTTTCATCACCATCTTCACCGCGGACCTCCTGGTAGACAGCCAGATAGCCGGGAAACTCGACAATTTTCCCGGTGGCCTGGAAAACAGCGGCGCCATCAGTGATCTTCGCGGTAGTCTGGCACAGGCGGGCCGGAGTCATCTGGCAGGCCAGGGTGCGCCGGTAGATGAGATCATACAGGCGCCGCATATCCCGCCCCAGATTCGCCAGCTCGCCTGGATCCCTGAAGTGTGCCCCCGCCGGGCGGATGGCCTCGTGAGCCTCCTGGGCATTCTTGACCTTGGTCCTGAAGATTCTAGCCGTGGCAGGCAAATATTCAGATCCAAACTTTTCCTTGATCAATCGCCTGGCAGCACCCAGGGCCTCCCGCGAAAGACTGGTGGAGTCGGTGCGCATGTAGGTAATGTATCCACCCTCATACAATCCCTGGGCCAGCTGCATGGTACGTTTTGCGGAAAAGTGCAGCTTCCGGTAAGCCTCCTGCTGGAGAGTGCTAGTCGTGAATGGGGGCCATGGATGTGATTGGTACGGTTTCTCTTCCAGGGCGGCAACCTGCCAGGACCGGCCTTGGAGTGCCTGGGCCCGATGCTCTGCCTGAGGCTCATCCAGCAGAAGGGTATCCGGCCCAGCTTTCAGCTCACCCGTGGTGCGGTCGAAATCCTTGCTTGTCACCACGCGCCTGCCATTAAGGGAAACCAGGGTAGCGGTAAAATGGTCATCTTTGCCGGTGACAAAGTCAGCGACGATATCCCACCAGTCACAGGATTTGAAGCGCACCCGGGCGCGCTCCCGCTCAACAACCAGGCGAATTGCCGCGCTCTGTACCCTGCCAGCGGAAAGGCGGGGGGCGATTTTCCGCCACAGAATGGGGGAGATCTCATAGCCCACCAAGCGGTCCAGAATGCGGCGGGTCTCCTGGGCCTTTACTAGGTGCATGTCGATATCCCTGGGCGCCTCGAAGGCCCGGTGAATGGCCTCCCGGGTGACCTCGTGGAAGACCAAACGGTGCGTAGGGACGGTAATCCCAAGGATCTCTATAAGATGCCAGCTGATTGCCTCACCTTCACGATCCGGATCAGTGGCCAGATAGACCACTGCCGCCTCTTTAACTGCCTTCTTAAGTCGCGAGATAACTTTTTTTTTCTCTGGCGATATCTGATAAGTGACCTCGAAGTCGTGGTCGATGTCCACGCCCATCTCATGCTCGGGTAGATCGCGGATATGGCCCACGGAGGCGGCAATGCGGTATTTATCCCCCAAGACTTTCTGGAGCGTCCGCGCCTTGGAGGGCGATTCTACAATGACCAACAAGTGTTTTGTCTCAGCCATAGGACAATCTGCAAGGCGGGAATCTTGGCAAGGCAAAGAGTCAGACACAAGGGAAAGTTTAAATTGTGCGAACTTTCCTAGTATGGCATAGCAGTCTCACCTCTATACCACTAATTTTGTTCCCGTGCGGGTACTGACCATTAATTCACATCAGCCCTACGTATACGACCTCGCCAAGATCAGCGGCATCGAGCTTTTCATTATCGACCAATTGCCTGGCCGACCACAAGACAAGTGGGATCAGGGCACCCGCCCTTTGCCAGCCAACGCCAAATTGCTCAGACTGGAAGAAGCACTTAGCCAATCTCAAGACTATGATGTTTTCCTCGCCCACAACCTCACCGACATCTCCATCACCAAGACCCTGGCGATACCCAGGGTTCTCCTCATCCATTCCTCCCTCGATGGGCTACTAGCAACCCAGACTACGACCTATTCCAGGAACGATATCCACCGGATACTTCAGACCTATATACGATTGAAGCAAGTGATGCTAGTGTCCGTCTCCACTATGAAGGCCGCTTCATGGGGGATAACCAACTGTATCATCGTGCCTTTCGCTATTGATACTGACTTCTTTCAGGGCTACTATGGCGAGATTCCCAGAGGATTGCGTGTCGCCAACCAACTCATATCCAAGCGGGAGGTTCTGAATCTGGACTTCTTCACTAACTTAATAGAAGGATTCGACATCCGGCTGGTAGGAAATAACCCTAAGCTCGACAGCAAGCCTGCCAGGAGCCAGGACGAGCTACTCAAGTTCTACCAATCCTACCGCTACTACATCCACACCGCACGGGAAGGCTTCGAAGATGGTTACAACCTTTCCAGCCTGGAAGCGATGGCTACCGGCATGCCGATAGTGTGTAACCAACACCCCTCTTCCCCTATAGTAGATAGCAAAAACGGCTTCATGTCAGACGACGTTGGTTACTTGCAGGCCAAAATGCGTATGCTGGAAGGGAATCTGGACTTCGCTAAAGCGCTTGGCGTGAAAGCCAGGAGCTATGTGGTTGCTGATCACTCCTTGGCGCAATTTGAAAGGAAATGGGCGGAAATCTTTGAATTAGCGATAAAGCGGTTCAAAAACAACAATACTGCATCGTAGATCAGACATTTCCTACAACAATTCCCGGAAGTCCAACAACACCTTCCCGAAGTTCCGGCGATCCTGGATGTAAGCATGGGCCTGGGCAGCCTGGTGATAAGCAAATATCTGGTCCACAAGAGGATTGATCTGACCCTCCTTCAGCCAGGCAACCAGCTGCTCTAGAGCCGCCTCTAACGGCTCTAAGTTGTGCCACAGGCGGCCCAGATGGAATCCGTAGATACCCTGATTAGCGTTCATCATGGTTATTGGAGCGAACTTTACGGTTAATACCTCGCTTAAGAGCTTGAAAGGCGATGATAGCAGCCGGGTACGGCCGATATTATGCTGCACCCCGTACATAACCAACGTTCCCAAGGGTGCCAGGGCTTTCAGGCTGCGTCTAAAATGGGCCGGACCCTGAGCGTCCAGAACCAGATCAACGCCACGGCCAGCGGTCATATCCATCACACGAGCCACAAAGTCTTCTTTGCGATAGTCAATGCAAAGACCAACCCCTAACTGGCGCAGACGCTCATGCTTAGCCCGGGATGCTGTACCGAAGATACGGGCCCCGGTAATACCTGCCAGCTGAACCGCCGCCGTTCCTACACCCCCGCCAGCATTGTGGATCAAAATCGTCTGTCCTGGTTTAAGGTTTCCAAGATTAAACAGCATCAGGTAAGCAGTGAGGTAAGTGACCGGTAGGGCTGCTGCTGTTTCCAGCGAGATCCCCTCCGGCACGAGTCGCACCTGTATCCGAGGGACAGCTACATGACCGCTGTAGCCGCCAAATCTGGTGAGGGCAAATACCTTGTCTCCAGGCATTACATCAGTAACGCCCGGGCCTACGTCCACTATCTCACCAGCCACCTCATATCCCGGCACTGCCGGCGGCTTGGGGGCCCCGGGATATAGTCCCAAGCGGGCCATAACATCAGCGAAATTGATGCCAGCGAAGTGATTACAGATGAGAACTTCACCTGCTTTCGGCTCAGGTCGGGGCACCTCCACAACGCGGAGAACCTCAGGGCGACCATGACGAGGTATCTGAACTTGCTTTGTTACTATAGGAGACATTTTCTCGCTCACTCAATGGATACAGCCGTATCCGGCCTTGGGGATAAATATCAGGCCTAGTCCGAATAATAAATTCCGACCACTCACAGAAAATAAATTAGCACATTACACGTATTCCGGCACTAGCATCCAGCCAGATTCTGTTCAATCGGCAGTCCAGCTGCCCGCCATTGGGGGATACCTTCAGGCATACGCATGGCCTTCCGGTTAAGCCGGCGTAAAATCTTCACCGCCTCGACGGAAAGCATACAGAAGGGACCGCGTCCATAGACGACAATCTTCCGATCCATAGGTAGCGATGAGAGCATCTCTTCCAGCCTCTCAAACGGCGCGGAGACTGCTCCCGGAAGATGCCCGGCCTCGTATTCTTCCCGGGGTCGGATATCAATGAGTGTCACCTCCCCTCGGCGAAGCTGTGCTAGCAAGGTGGTACGATCGACTTGTTCTAAGGTCCCCGAATCTCCTACGAACTCCTCGGCGCCCAGGTGCAGCTCTGCCAGGTGGTTTTGCGCCAGTTGCTGCAGGGCCATCCAGAAAACACATATGTCCTTGCTGGCCAGCCGGTATGTCACGTAAAGGCCGCGTTTTTCGGTTATTAGGAGTCGTGCCGCAAGAAGGGTCCTCAGATGGTGTGATGTAGTAGCGACGGAATAGCCTATCAGGTGTGCCAAAACTTCCACCGTTCGTGGTGCCTGGCATAAAAGGTCCAGGAGTTCCAGACGGACGGGATTGGCGAGGGCTTTGGTTATGCGACTGAATTGCTCATAGATAATATTTTTCACGGGATCCATTTAAATGTGCTATTCAAATGTTATTCTATTATTATGAATATTTGAATATAATGCAATTTTTCCTGCTGGTCAATTCAAATACTGCCACGGCCTGCCGTAATATGTCCGTTATAGTAAGGGGAGTTAATTTGCAGCCTGAACTTCACCGGTGAGCAGGCTACCCAGATTTTCCAGCATCGCGATCTGGTGAATCAAATGGCCGTGCTCCGCCTCAACTAAGACATAAATACCGCCACGATTGTTAACGGCGTTCCCCAATGTACCCCGGTCGGGTGGATTGAGCTTCATGAGGGCCACATTGTAGCGCAGGGTCTTGAGAGCGCGATACAGGGCTGGGGAATTAGTGAAGAAGAAATTATCAGGGTCCTCAGCCGGACTGATAAAGACATCCCGGGTATCGTCGCCATACCATTCACCAGGCTTGAAATCGTGGATTGTGAGCTTTCCGTTGGTGTTATTGTGGACGGCGATAACAGCCTCATTCTGTTTCAGCCCAATCAGGCCGGCCACCTTGTGTGCGAAACCGGAAGCGAGGGCCACATTCTCTTCGGTGAGATTATGAAAATAGTCCAGCGACTGGCGCAGGCCTTTTTCGGTAAACATGCGGTTAGGGTCGAAGTAGTGCAGGACGCCGTTGCGGCGGATCACCACCGTCCGCCCCCGGCCATGAACCAGTTCCAGCAGGCGGCCGCCATGGGCGCGAATGTAGGCCTTGGCCGCCTCGGCACTGGTGTTCTCGTTGTCATGCAGATTGACGAAATTGAGATTTGATCCGGGACGCTGGTAGACCTTTACCCACACTTTCTCTTCTTCCAGACGCAGAGTATGGGTCACAACCGATAGGGCCGGAGCGGCCGCATTGCCGGGATGGGCACGGGGATCATCACCAGCAATCGCTACCGAGAAGACAACAAGCAGCCCCACCAGAGTGACACGAATTACAACAGGACTCATCGTAGTGCTAAGACAGTGTCATGCGGGCTCAGGTTTTCCAGCAGGTCAGTAGGCCCGGGCCAGCACCACCTTGTATTTGGCAGGTTTAGCCGAGTAGATGCACTTGAGGCCGGAGGGATCTTCATTCTCAAGGATGCAGCGAATTGTGGCCTTGGTCTCTTCTTTAATGGCTGCCTCGGACGCGGAATCCCCATCCCAGCCGCAGACAGCGAAACCACCCCATTCCATGAATTCCTTGAACTTCTCCCAGTCATCCAGCTCCTTAGTATGGGTAGAGCAGAAGGCCTCGGCCTGGCGGTAGAGGCAGTTCTGGATTTCCTCCAGTAGCCGGGGTGCTTCCTGTGGAATTTGTTCCAATGTGAGGGAGGATTTGCCCTCCACGTCCCGGCGCACCAGCACCGCCTGGCCCGCGGCCATGTCTTTAGGACCGATCTCGATGCGCACCGGCACCCCTTTCATTTCCCAGTCGTTGAACTTGAAACCGGGGGTAACGTTATCCCGGTCGTCCAGCTTCACCCGCACACCGGCCTGCTCCAGGTCAGCGGTGAGCTGACGGGCAGCCGTCATCACCTGGTCCTTACTCTCATCCTTGTAGATGGGCACGATGACCACCTGAATAGGGGCAATGCGGGGCGGCAGGCGCAGGCCCTGGTCATCGCCATGGGCCATGACCACCGCGCCTACCAGGCGGGTGGAGACCCCCCAGCTGGTGGCCCACACGTATTCCTCCTCGTTGGCCTCGTTGCGGAAGGTGACGTCGAAAGCCCGGGCGAAGTTCTGGCCCAGGAAGTGGGTGGTACCGGCCTGCAGTGCCCGGCGGTCGCCCATCATGGCCTCGATGGCCCAGGTCTGCACCGCCCCGGCAAACTTCTCCGCATCGCTCTTGAGGCCCGAGATTACCGGCAGGGCCATTTCCGTTTCGGCTACCTCCTTGTAGATATCGAGGATGAGGAGGGCCTCCTCGCGGGCCTCGGCCTCAGTGGCGTGGGCCGTGTGTCCCTCCTGCCAGAGGAACTCGGAAGTGCGCAGGAACAGGCGGGTGCGCAGTTCCCAGCGCACGATGTTGGCCCACTGGTTGATGAGGATGGGCAGGTCGCGGTAGGAGTTGATCCACTGCTTGTACATGGCCCAGATGACCGTCTCGCTGGTGGGGCGCAGGACGAGTTCCTCTTCCAGTTTGGACTCGGGGTCCACCTCAACGCCTCCGTCGGGAGCGGCGCGCAGGCGGGAGTGGGTCACCACGGCGCACTCCTTGGCGAAGCCCTCCACGTGCTCGGCCTCCCGGCTGAAGTAGGACCGGGGGATTAGCAGGGGGAAGTAGGCATTTACGTGGCCGGTGGCCTTGAAGCGCCGGTCGTAGGCTTCCCTGATGGCGTCCCAGATGGCATAGCCGTAGGGCCGGATGACCATGCTCCCCCGCACGGGGCCATAGTCGGCCAGCTCCGCCTTCCGGACCACATCGGTGTACCAGCGGGCATAATCCTGAGATCGGGGTGTAACACCTTTAGGCATGGAGCCGAATTTAGGGGCTGATAGGGGCGAAAGGAAGGGAGAGGGGCTGAGCGGTTCAGCCACCAGCATTCCGCCGTCAGCCGGCGCAGCCAGCATTCCAGGGCCAGCGGCCGGCCTGACACCCCAAAATTCAACAAAATCCATACAAAACTCAGCATTTTCAAAAAAGTTCTCGTCGGTAAGGGCGGTCACAGGGTGTTGAATTCCGCTGCGGCAAGACCAGCTAACCGATTGATATGAGGCTGCGATCGTCATGGTGCCCGAATCTAAGGGTATTGTAGCGGTTTGTCGTTCGCCTGGTGCGCCTGGTGCGCGAGATGCGCGAAAAAAGAAGTTTCAAGTTACAAGTTTCTAGTTGACCCCTCATCCCGTCCTTCTCCCCAAGG
>JBGVTM010000210.1 GCA_041862535.1 Candidatus Neomarinimicrobiota bacterium
TATAATCAGAGTATATAGCAACTATTTGACCAGAGGAGGCATTATTAACGGCGGATTGGATAGTTGAATAGAGTCCCTTTAGCATTGAATCCTCTTTCACACTGATGTCAGGTGTAACGGTTGCTCCGGTATACCGGGTGATCGTGCCACCGGTGGACTTGATGTAGTAGCCATTCAAGGTCAGATTAGCATTAGATCCCAATACAAGTTTTACACCGCTGGGTAATGCAATGTCGCCGGTCAAAGTACTTGAGCCAACGACAACAATCATATCCCCTGAGCCAGCAGCATTGACTGCAGCGTTTACGGTAGAATACTCATTAGGTACGATAAGTGCTGATACCGCAGTGTAGGCATTGATGCGGCCATGCCCATAGTATTGATCCCAACCAGAGCTTCCCTTATCATCAGCTGTTACTTCAATGATTTCTCTCACCTCATGGGGGGCCAAGGATGGATGAAGCGAGAGAATCAGCCCGGCCAGACCCGAGACATGCGGGGCAGCCATAGATGTGCCATACTTATAGGCATAGGTATTGCCTGGTATTGTGGAATAGATATCATTCGCGTTTGGGGTTCCACCTTCGCCTCCAGGTGCAACAATGTTTAGGGCAGAACCATAGCTTGAATACGATGCCCTTGAATCATTCTGGTACGTTGCTCCAACGGCAATGACGTTTGAATATGATGTTGAATAGCGAGCTGGCCATATGATAGCACCACCTGATGTACCTTCATTGCCAGCTGCAGCTACAACTATAATATCATTATCATTTGCATGTTGAACTGCATCCTCAATTTTAGTGGTTGGCGAAGACCAACCAAGACTTGCATTAATGATATGTACTCCACCTTCCTCTTCAGCATACATTACTCCTTCCAGAAATTCATCGTCAGTCCCGTTTTTATTTTCGTCCAATACCTGGACCGCAAGAATGCTGCAATCCCAGCAGACTCCTGCAATTCCTTCGTCATTGTCTGATTCAGCTGCCGCGATTCCGGTTACATGGCTACCATGACCATTCTCGTCTTTGACTCCGTTACCATCTCCAACAATGTCGTCCCCTAAAAAAAATCTGGAGGGATCGTCCAAATCATCATGATAAAGACTTCCGTTTACCAAGGGGATACCAGTATCAAGAATAGCTATCAAAACATCACTATCTCCAGTAGTAATGTCCCAAGTTCCTCAGCATCGATATCAGCATCAACGGTGCCGCCAGACACTTGCCCTGTATTCTTGAGTCCCCATTGTTTGTCGAAGTGGTCATCATCAGGAACGACGCATGCGTGTCCTATTATATTGGGTTCTGCGACTTGTATTAAGGGATTTCTACTTAGCTCAGCCCCAAGTGAGAGTACATCGATAGTATCCGGGACCTCGAATTGTACCCAGCGGAGTTTGTTGAGATCCTTTCTTATATTCGCACCATAATTCTGTAAAAGCGGAAGCACATCAGCGACTTGAATACCCTGCCGTAGCTTCACTGCAATTTCACCATGAACGTATTCAACCTGACGGCCATTCCAGATTCCAGTACGTACCTCCTTGCCCCGAAACATAACCTGGGCGCTCAGCATCGCCCAAGGTAGCAGTACCAGCACTAGAAGGAAAGGCAGTTTAAAGGCTGTCGCCGTTAGTTTGTTCCACATGGTACTACCTCCTTAGTTACATGATGATGTGACAAACTTTGACCAGCATTCAATTACTAGAATTCCTTTCTTCATATATATCCATGAAGATAAGCTCCGAAAAAACATTAACACTGTGTCCGAGGATTTGCAGAATTCACCACGGTAGAGAGTAATGAAGTAAGACGTTGAATCCAAACTTAAGAGTGGTAATAGGATACTGACGAACGTCCAAAGCCATTCCGCCTCTCTCAAAGAACTTCGAATAAGCGAATTGGCCAGACAGTTCCATGCCGAAGCTTAGTCGGCTGGAGATAGCGACCTCCCCGCCTGTAATTGCCTGAATGAAGTAGCTGTCCACATCTATGCGTCCAAGACTACTGTTGGAACTCTTCGTCCTCTGACGCACAAGACCGGTACGGACACCGATTGAAGGAGTAAAACGTTTACACTTCCAGAGCCGATAGGCGCCTAGTCCTAGCACCGATTGCCTATGCACGACAGTGATATCCCGGTGTATGATAGACTTCTCACTTCCAGCACCTAGGAAAAGTGTGAACCTCGCATAGGGACTTGGCTCATAGCTAGCGAGCAGGGATAAGGGTGCATACGGTATATCAAAGGCATACTCTTCCATGGATTCAAGGGGTAAGCGCGAGTAGCCGATTCCAATGCTATACTTGTGTGGTGCATTATTTGCCTGTGCCTGCGTGGTTGTTGCCACCAGCCCCACGAAAAGCATTAGCAAAACATTTATTTTATGGTAAGGTCGCAGTTTAGTCATGGAACTCTCCCTCGCGAGTAATTCCGCCCATTTTATCCTTTGAAAATCCCCCACAGACATACTCCTTCCATTATAAATGCCTACGGCTATATAGTCATTCACCGCCCTAACGCAGCTTCACTACGAGGGAGCGCTGCGGATACAAGATATTATAAATAAACGGCAACGTCAAGAATTATATTTCAGATGGGCTATCACTTCTTGCCAATAATCACTATTAGCCGCCAGGTGGGTGACAGGCCCCGCCTGCGGCCCCGCTTTCAGCGGGACTGATGGCGGGACAGGCAGCATGATTTTGATCCTTAACAGTTTACCATTAGTGAAAATCTTTTATAGGATAGTGATCTTAAACGATTGTAGCGAAAAGCAATGGCTAATTTAAGGAAAGCACTATAAGATATTCAGAAAAAGGAATAAGAAATCTCAGACATAGTCTTACAGTTATTTTCGCTAAAGTATAGTCGTAAAGGAGCCATTAAGCGCTGACGAGATAAAAACGCCCTCCTCGTCGCGTACGAGGAGGGCGTTATAAGTCAGGGGTAGGCTGGTGGCTTACACTTCTTCGGTGACGTCGGTCTTGCGGCGCTTGGAGTAGACCCGGAACTGGTCGGGTGCCAGGTTGTCGTCGGCCTTGATTTCCAGCCAGACCCAGTGCTGCCACATGAAGCTCTTCACCACCTGGGACTTGGTTTCCAGCAGGTGGTCGGCCAGGGAAGGGGGCACAGTGATGACCAGGCGGCGGTCTTTATGGTTGGAGCGGAAGCGCCGCAGCCAGCTGTCGATGGAAGTGATCATGGCGTCCTTGGAGGGGATGCGTCCCAGGCCTTTGCAGGTGGGGCATTCTTCACTCACGGAGTGCAGCAGTGACAGGCGCACCCGTTCGCGGGTCATTTCCAGCAGGCCGAACTCGGAGATGTGTGTCACGGCCACCTTGGCGCGGTCTTTTTTAAGCTCCTTCACCAGTTCGTTGTAGACCTTTTTCTTGTTAGTCTCGTCCTGCATATCGATAAAGTCGATGATGATAAGTCCGCCGATGTCGCGCAGGCGCAGCTGGCGGGCCACTTCCCGGGCCGCCTCCAGATTGATTTTAAGCGAGTTCTGTTCGTGGTCCGCCTTGCCGATGAAGCGGCCGCTGTTCACGTCCACCACCAGCATGGCCTCGGTGTGCTCCAGGACGATGTAACCGCCGCTCTTGAGCCAGACCTTGCGCTGGAGGGTCTTGTCGATCTGCCCCTCGATGTCGTGGTTGGAGAAAATGGGAGCCTTGCCCCGGTAGAACTCTACCAGATTCACCTGGGATGGAGAGACGTCGCTGAGGTAGCTGGTGAGGCGCTTGTAAATCTCCTTGGAATCGATGATGACCTTATCCACGTCGGGGGTCAGCAGGTCCCGGATAACACTGTCGGTAGTGGTGAGATCCTGGTAGAGCAGGATGGGTCCCGATCGGTTTTTGGAGATGGACTCCAGTTCTTTCCACGACTGCCACAGGTTTTCGAAGTCCTTGGTGAGGACTTTCTGGTCTTTTCCTTCGGAGACGGTGCGTACGATAATGCCGAAGCCCTCGGGCTTGAAGGACTCCACCACTTTTCGGAGGCGGCGAACTTCATACTTGTCGGTGATCTTTCGTGAAATGCCGATAAAGTCGGCGTTCTGAACCAGGACGAGCAGCCGGCCGGGGATGGCGATATCGGTAGTGACACGGGGGCCCTTGCCGGCGAAGGGTTCCTTGATGACCTGTACCAGGATTTCCTGCCCGGACTTCAAGTCGATCTCCGTCGCGACGGTAGTCTGGTTCCGTCTGGGGCGGGCCGTGCGCTGGGTTTCGGCAGGCTTTTCGGAGGGGCGTTTCTGTTCGCCACCGTCGCCATGTAGGGCCTGTTCGACCTCCTCCAGGGACACGTATTCCAGATTTTCGAGATTGCCGATCTCGGCGAAGGGAAGGAAAGCGTTCACCGAGTAGCCGATGTCTACGAAAGCAGCCTGCATACCGGGGATGACATTCTCAACCACCCCCTTGTAAATGCTGCCCACCATGCGTTGATAGTCGGGGCGTTCCACGTACAGTTCAACGAGGCGGCCATTTTCGACAATGGCCAGGCGGGTACTCCCGGCCGATTCGTTAATAAACATTTCCTTGACCACATCATCTGCCATAGGGCCAATCGCCTCCCCAGATCAAATAAGTATCTTTTATGCATCGCTCCAGGGGGAATTATGTCACGCTTGTGGGATGTAGGAGGGGAACAGTACTGAATTCAGGAAACAGGCCGGCTACTCAGACCGAGTCAATTGTACCGGAACCTTCGGAAAAGCCTTCGCTATTCGGAAGAAATTCTTGCCTTACCATTAAAAATCCTACATCTACACGCTTCATAAGTCGCCCCCCTGGGGCCTTTATCCTTTACTCTCTTTACGAGGAGTCTGGCGTATACTACATTTTATAACGCCGGATCAAAATACTTCCTTCAGGGCTTCCATCGAGAAGTCCCTTTGAAATAAAGCGCCAAAAAACTACCGCTAAGGTATATAATTCGCGCTG
>JBGVTM010000211.1 GCA_041862535.1 Candidatus Neomarinimicrobiota bacterium
GCGCGAACGTGGAACTGGTGGTCTTCACTGAGGCGATAGTCCAGGTTACCGGCGAAGCCGTAGCGATTCCGCTCCACCGAATAGTCCCGGAGGTCAAGATCCAGCAGGGCCCAATCAATTTCCGTACCGGCGGTGTCTTCAACGCCGCCCCAATCCATCTCGTTATTGTCTGAACCGCGAGGGTAATGGTAGAAATTGCCGCCGAAGGTGATGCCGATGTTTTTCTTGGCCCCAAACACGTCAGCGAAGGTGAAATCCCCCTGGAAAAGGGACGTCCCCATCAATTGGCTGTAGCCGCTGCCACCAGAAATCTTCAGTAGCCGCTTGCTGTAGTCGAAAGCGCTTCGGGTAACCATGTTCACCGATCCGCCGATAGCATCACCGTCCATATCTGGTGTGGGCGCCTTGGTTACTTCGATAGAAGCGAGCTGGTTAACCGAGACGACATCCAGCGTGACAGAGCGGTCCTCACTTTCTGGTGATGCGATCCTTTCGCCGTTCACGGACACCGCGTTAAGGCGGGCCTCCGTGCCCCGGAGGAGAATGAACCGCCCCTCTCCCTGGTCGCGGGTGATCGAGACGGCGGGAATGCGCTGGAGCACCTCGGCGGTGTTCAGATCAGGGAAGCGTTCCATCTGTTCCCGGGCGACGACGTTCATGATGTTGGGTGCGACCTTCTGCTGGCTGAGGGCTTTGGCCTGGCCATGCCTCAGCCCTTCGACCACGATCTCACCCAGCTCAACGTACGTCGGCTGCAACTGAACGTCCTGGGTTATTCCCTCATCCGGAACAGTGAGATCGACGGTAAAATCCTCATAGCCCACATAGGTGACCATCAGAACATAGGTCCCGGGAGGGATATTCGCAATCCGGTAGGTTCCCGTTCGGTCACTGGCGGCACCATACCTGGTACCCTCCAGCGTTACGTTTGCTCCGGGGAGAAAGCTGCCGGTATTGGTATCCGTGACCCGACCGGTGATGGTAGCCGCCCCCAGCATTTGGGAGGTTAGTGTACTGATTATTAGGATCTTAAGGATGGTTGATATAATTGAGATTCGGTAGGTCTTCATAAGTTCCTCCAAATACTTAAATTGGTCCCTTCAACGCCCCATCCATCAATATATATTCCAGCGACTGGCGCAGTCGGGCGGGAGCCCTCGTTAATGTCCATATGTATATACATTAATTACTGTGAAGGATACGAAAAGAATATACGCAAGTCAAGCCATTATTGGAGACAAGCACATCAGAATGTCTGCCTGGCTGAAAGTGGCCTTTCGATTTCGATAAAGCCTTGTTCTCAAATAATATTGGGCGAAGGAAGGAGCATAACTGTATTTCCCCCGTCATGAAATTTATTGCCTGTTAGGATTGCTTACATCAAGTTATTACCGCTCAATGGGGCTTCTTTTGTGCCGTAGCCATAAAAACTTGATTCGGGAGTATTCTCTCCTTATTATTGTATAGACAATTAGACAATAACGAAAGATCACACCAGTGATTATCGATAGAGACAGTCCGATCCCCCAGTATTTCCAGCTCCAGACCTGGCTGATGGAGCAGATTGAGCAGGGGATCTTCAAGCCTGGGGATCGAATCCCTACCGAAGAGGAGCTTAGCCAAATGGCCGGCCTGGCCCGGGCCACTGTTCGGCAGGCTATCGGCAATCTGGTGAATATGGGCCTTCTGAACCGGAAGAAACGGCTGGGTACTTTCGTACAAATCCAGAGAACTGCCACCGAGAAACAGACGATTATCGGTATTTGCATTCCCGATATCCGGCACGGGTATGCCCCGGAGCTGGCGCGCGGTGCGGAAGACGAGGCTGCCAGTCACAAGCACAGCCTGATTCTCTGCAATACCGATGACTCCTATCTGAAGGCCGAATATCATGCCAATCGTTTGATCGAACACTCAGTCAGCGGGGTGATTTTCATACCGACGGCTGCTTCGGATGAAAGAAATCGCCTGATTGTTGAAAAATTCACCAAGCGCGGAATACCGGTCGTCCTGGCCGACCGGACCATTCCGAACCTGGAAATTGACCATGTGACCACCGACAATTTTAACGGCGGCTACAGCATTACCAATTATCTCATCGAGAAGGGGCATCAACGGATTGCTATCGTCCTGGGTAGCCTGTTCAGCACGGAGCGGGAACGACTGGCAGGCTACAAGGCGGCCCTGGCAGAGCATGGTATCCCGATCAATCCGGCGATCATTATCGCCGACGCAGGCCCGTTTATCAAGGAGCGGTATCGGGAATTCGCCCAGTCACTTCTCAGACAAAAGAGAAATTTCACCGCCGTCTTCGCCGGGCATGATCGAATCGCGCTATTATTCTATGCTGTTGCAAGGCAATTAGGCCTCGCTATCCCCGACGATATATCGTTGGTGGGATACGATGATCTACCCTTTATAACGATATCGCTCACGACTATGCACCAGCCTATCTACGAGATGGGGCAGGAGAGCTTGAGGCTGATCCTGTCGCGTATTCAAGGCGAGATCACGGAACCCAAGCACGTGGTACTGAAATCGCACCTGGTAGAGCGTTCATCCGTACTTGCGCTAGCAAAAGATATTTCTGATAACGAACCCTCTATAGTCACCAGTATGGAAAAGGAACAAATATGAAAGCGGCAACTCTCTTTGCTGAATGGGATCCCAGGCCGGAATTCAAGTTGGGAGCCAAAGACATTGAAGGCAAATTGACCTATTTGGGCAGCAAGGTGTGGCGGCATCCCCGGATAGAGATTATCGAGAAGGACCTACCTGTACCCGGCTCGACCGAAGTATTGATTGAGGTGAAGGCCTGCGGGATCTGTGGCAGTGATGTTCACATGCGCCAGAGCGATGACAGCGGCTATATTTTTTATCCCGGCTTGACCGCGTTCCCCGCAACGCTGGGCCATGAATTTTCCGGGGTCGTTGTGGATGCCGGCGAGGAGGCAAGAAATAAGCGGACGGGTAGAAAATATGAAGCTGGCGAGGCCGTCTGTTCCGAAGAGATGATCTGGTGTGCCCAGTGTAAGCCCTGTGCTGACGGTTTCCCCAACCACTGCGAGCGTCTGGAGGAACTTGGCTTCTCCATCGACGGGGCCTACAGCCAATACGTCAAGGTTGATGCCCGCTACGTCTGGAGCCTTGAGGGATTACGGGGTCAATATGGTGAAGAAAAGATGTTTGAGTTGGGCAGTCTGGTGGAACCGACGTCGGTGGCCTATAACGCTGTAATCGAGCGTGGTGGTGGGATCAGGGCCGGCGAAAATGTGGTCATCCTGGGTGGTGGGCCGATTGGCGCTGCCGCCTGTGCCGTCCTGAAACGCTCCGGCGCTGCCGCTGTGATCCTGTCCGAACCATCCGGGTCACGCCGTGAAATGGCTCTCACTATGGGTGCGACTCACGCCGTTGATCCGACCAAAGTGAACGCGGCGGAAGCGGTCCTGGACATCACCAACGGCGTCGGAGCCAGGATCATTCTTGAAGCCACCGGCTTGCCCAGCATTGTGTGGCCGGACGTAGAAAGGATCATCTGGGAAGGCCGAGCTGTGAACACAACCGTGGTCCTGGTGGCCCGTGCCGATGACCGCATCCAGTTGAACGGAGAGGTTCTCCAGGTCCGCCGGGCCAATGTGGTCGGCTCACAGGGCCATTCCGGTCACGGTACTTTCCCGAATGTGATCAGCTGCATGGCCTCGGGCATGGATGTCTCACCGATGATTACTAAAAGAATCGGCCTGGATGAAGTGGATCAAAATCTGGTGATGCTTCAGACCGACCGCAACGAAGTGAAGATTACTATCAAGGACTTTGACTGAAACCTGAAAAAGGATAAGAAAGGGTGATAAAATGACTGAGTGGCTTACCACTGATCGCGAAGACCTTCGCTTTGAGGATACGTCAGTCGGCCGTTTGAAGAAGAAAATCTGGGAGGCCTCCGAGCAGGAGATTGACCGGATCCTGGCCGATTATGGCATCCCGTCCCCATCGGAGCTGAGCAAAGCGGGGACTTATATCCAGACGACTATACGCCATGAGGTGGTTGAGAATCGGAAGAAGAATGACATCGTTTTCATTCCCGTGGGTAGCACCGAGCAGCATGGCCGCCATACCGTCACTGCTCTGGACATATTCATGGTAACCCAGATCCTGGAAGGTGTCCGCAGATTCACCGCAAAGCGGGGGGCTCCGGTTAATCTGGTATGGTCGCCCCTTCTCTATGGTGGCCATCCGCATCACCACATCGGTATGCCCGGTACGATCCATCTGGAGGACGAAGTCGTCAAACGGGTTCTGATCGATGTGATGGTGGGACTCTGGAACGATGGTTTTCGCAAGCAGATCATCATCAACAATCATGGTCAGCAATGGCTATTGGAAGCCGCCATCCAGGAGCTGCAGAAGACCTGGAACCTGCCGGGAATTTTTCGGGTGATTGATTGGCATCGGGCTGTGCGCGAGTTTTTCCGGACCAGGGATCGTGGGGGTGACTGGGAAGATGACTTCGTCCATGCTGATGAGGCGGAAACTTCGGTCATGCTGTTGATGGCACCCGAATACGTCGACCTACCCCGTGCTCAGGAGACACGGGTGGAAGGGTACTTGCCGGATGGGCATTTTGATAAAGCGGTTGATCCATTTGCGCGACCCAGCAAATGGTCTGAAGGTCAGGGACATTTCCCCATCGAATTGGCCTCTGTGCCTGAGGGGGTTGTCGGCCGGCCCACCATCAGTAGCGCTAAGAAAGCCAGAAGGACGATTGCGGCTATTTTATCCTACCTCACCCTGGTAAACGATGAGATTTTAAAAGCCTTTCCTGCCGGTAAATTGCCGCCCGTTGCAGAAACCACGATGAGAACTGAAAAGGAGATGGAGCCCTATTTGAAAGAGCCGTTTACGGAAGGTTGGCGTCCGATCTATGCCATTCGGAAGCTGGGACTATAGGTCGTTTGAAGCTCAGCATCGTCCTTTCGACGCAACCGGCATCATTTTCCGCTCTGGCCTACAAGGGGCGATTAGCGGGGAATATCGCCAAGATCAAAAGCCTGGGCTATGACGGGGTCGAACTGGCTATTCGCGATCCGGGCTCCTTTGACCTATCGGCACTAAATTCCCTGCTCACTAAACACGCTCTGCCGGTGCCTGCCATAGGGACGGGGCAAGCGTTCGGGGAAGAAGGTCTATCCTTCATCCATCCGGAGGCGTCCATCCGCAGGAAAGCGATCGATCGTATCAAAGCGCACATGAGTCTGGCTGATAAGCTAGGGTCAATTGTTATCATTGGCCTGGTTCGCGGGAAAAAGGGACCGGATACGAGTGACGATCAGGCAGAACGCTGGTTGAGGGCGGCTATGACAGAATGCGCCTCGGAAAACAGGATGGTGAAATTGGCCATCGAACCCATAAACCGCTACGAGACCGACCTGATCAACACCGTGGCTTCAGGTTTAAGGCTGCTGGATGCTATCGGCCTGGATAATGTTGGACTCCTGCTCGATACATTCCATATGAATATTGAAGAGCCCTCCCTGATCGGGAGTATGATTGCGGCCAGAGAGCGGCTGTTTCATTTCCACATCGCCGACTCCAATCGCTGGTACCCTGGAGCGGGCCACATTGACTTTGCCGAAATCTGCAACACACTGAGTTCCATCGGTTACCAGGGCTTTGTGTCGGCGGAGATTCTGCCGCTTCCCGATCCGGATACTGCCGCGAAAAAAACGGTTGAATATATGCGGGGGCTGGCCAGCTAACGCATATTTCGGCCACGAGAGCAATCCTTGAAACGCCGCGGTAGTTGCCGCCCTACAGCATGATGAGCCTAGTTTCATGAAAAACGACACCGTCTTGGAAATGCGTCATATTCGGAAGACCTTTCCCGGTGTGGTCGCACTGGACGATGTCCGGTTTGAGCTCGAACGGGGGGAGGTTCATATCCTCCTGGGTGAAAACGGCGCCGGTAAGTCCACCCTGGTCAAGATACTGAGCGGCGCTTATCAGAAGACCGGGGGGCAGATTATTCTTAACGGCCGGGAGACGAACATAAGAAGTCCCAGGCACGCCCAGGAGTTGGGCATTGCTATCATTTATCAGGAATTCAATCTGGTCCCGCAATTATCTGCCGGGGAGAATATCTTCCTGGGCCGCGAGCAGATTCAGATTCCGGGCCTGATCAATCAAAGGGAAATATTTACCTCGGCACAGAGCATCCTGGACGACCTGGGTGTTGAGATCGATGCCCGCAAGCCGGTGGGCGAATTGGGCGTGGCCCAACAGCAGATGGTTGAGGTTGCGAAAGCCCTGTCCCTGGATGCCAGAGTCCTGATCATGGACGAGCCCACCTCGGCTCTTACCGAAAATGAGATAACGGAGCTCTTTAGTGCCATCCGCCAGCTGAAGCGGAAGGGGGTCTCGATAATCTATATATCACACCGGCTGGAAGAGCTGTTTGAGATCGGCGACCGGGTTACCGTATTGCGCGATGGAAAATATGTCGGTACTCGCGATGTATCGGAGGTCACCAAATCAGAACTCATCAGCATGATGGTGAACCGGGAGCTGAAAGCGCATTTCCCCAAGCAGAAAGCTGTCACAGGGGAGGAGGTACTGCGCGTAAGCGGTCTGAGCCGAAAAGGAGTGCTGTACGATATCAGTTTTTCGGTTCACCGGGGAGAGGTACTGGGAGTCGCCGGTCTGTTGGGCTCCGGGCGTACCGAATTGGCGCGGTCCTTGTTCGGTGCGGAGAAGATCGATTCAGGTGAGATTTACATCAAGGGGAAGCGCCAGAGGATTAAGTCGCCCCGCCGGGCTATCAATCTGGGGGTCGGGTTGCTCACAGAGGACCGCAAGTCGCAAGGGCTGATCATGATCCTCTCCGCCAAGGATAACATCTGCCTTCCCAGTGTGGAACGGCTTTCCAGATTAGGTTTCGTTGACATCAGGGAGGAGAGCCAGGTTGCCGCCCAATATGTCAGGGACTTGCGCATTAAAACCCCCAGCCTGCATCAGCAGGTCATGTTCCTGAGTGGCGGCAATCAGCAGAAAGTGGTGATCAGCAAGTGGCTTTGTTGCCAGGCGGATATTCTCATATTCGATGAACCTACCCGGGGCATCGATGTGGGTTCGAAAGTAGAGATTTATCAGTTGATGAATCGACTTACAGCGCAGGGTGTGGCCATCATAATGATTTCATCGGAATTGCCCGAGATCCTGGGTATGAGCGACCGGGTTATGGTGATGAACCAGGGGCGGATCGCCGGGGAGTTTTCCGCCCGGGAGGCTACCCAGGAGAAGATCTTGCACTGTGCCCTGGGAGGGGCAGCATGACCCCCAGAGATTTTCTGCTGCACTACGGGCGGCAGTTCGGCACCCTGATCGGGCTGCTGGGTTTGATCATTACCCTCTGGATCCTGACGCCCTATTTCCTGACCATCTCCAATCTGCTGAACGTTGCCCAGCAGACTTCTATCAACGCCATCATCGCCGTAGGCATGACCTTCGTCATTATCACCGCCGGGATCGACCTGTCAGTGGGGTCCATTGTGGCCTTTTCCGGGGTGGTACTCGCGAGTGCCCTGCAGGCCGCCATCCCCTTGCCGATAGCAATTTTGATTGGTTTAGTAGTGGGTGCTTTTTGCGGGCTGGTAAACGGCATGCTCATAACTTACGGTCGCCTGCCGCCCTTCATATCGACACTGGGCATGATGAGTGTGGCGCGGGGAGCGGCCCTGCTTTACACCGGGGGCCGGCCGATTTCCGGCTTCTCATCAGGTTTCCGCTATCTGGCGACGGGAGAAATTCTGCATATACCGGTCCCGGTGATCATTATGGTGCTGGTCTACGTTATCGCCCATGTGGTTTTGACCCGCACCAAATTAGGCCGCTACACCTATGCCATCGGGGGCAACGAGGAAGCCGCGGTGCTGTCCGGTGTGAACGTGAAGTACTATAAGGCCGTGGTGTACGGTCTGTGCGGGATGCTGAGCGGACTGGCCGCCATCATTCTGACCGCGCGGTTAAACTCGGCCCAACCAATTGCCGGCATGATGTATGAACTGGACGCCATAGCGGCTACCGTGATCGGCGGCACCAGCCTGATGGGCGGCGAAGGACGGGTTATCGGAACCCTGATCGGAGCCCTGATCATGGGTGTCCTGAGAAACGGGCTTAATCTCTTAGGAGTCTCCTCCTTCGTCCAGCAGACCGTTATCGGTTCCGTGATCATCATCGCGGTGTTGATGGATATGGCCTTGAAAAAGCAGCGCAAATAAAAAAGGGGTGCATCCGAAAATGAGTAAATGTAAGCACATCATCTTTCTACTGGCCGGAGTATCGCTGCTTGCTATCAGCACCTGTGGACGGGGCGATAAGTCAGCGGCTGACGGCTTTACCATTGCCCTCGTTATGAAGACCCTGAATAATCCCTTTTTCATCGATATGCAAAGGGGTGCCGAGGGTGCCGCCTCAAAATTGGGGGTAAACCTGGTCGTGCAAGCGGCCGAACGTGAGGTGGATGTTGAAAAACAGATGCAGATCATTGAGAACCTGATACAGCGGAAAGTAGACGCGATCTGTGTAACCCCGAGCGGTTCCAAGGAAATCGTCCCGGCTATTGTGAAGGCCAATCGCGCCGGGATCCCCATTCTGGTGGTCGATACCCGTGTGGATGCCGCCACGCTTGAGGAGTCCGGCGGTCAGGTAGCCACTTTCATCGGTTCCGACAACGTGGAAGGTGGAAGAATTGCCGCTGAATACCTCGTTAAGCGACTGGAGGGTGAAGGCAAGGTAGCCATCCTCGAGGGGATTCCCGGCCATGAGACCGGTGACGCCCGGCTGAGCGGCTTCCATCAGGTGGTGGATCAGATCCCGGGCATTGAAATTGTAGCCTCCCAGACGGCCAACTGGGAGAGGGACCAGGGATTCAACGTCTTCCAGAATATCCTTCAGTCCCATCCCGGGGTTCAGGCCCTGTTTACCTGCAGTGACCTGATGGCCCTGGGGGCAATCGAAGCCATTGCCGCCGCCGGGAAGACCGGTGACTTGATCGTGGTGGGATTTGACGCGCTCCCCGAAGCACGGGAGGCCATTTTGGAGGGTACCATGGATGGCTCGGTGGCCCAGCATCCAGCCGAAATGGGGAAACTCGCCATTGAAAATGCATATCGTTTGCTCAACGGCCAGAGTATCCCTGGAGAAATACCGGTCACAATAGAACTGATCACAAGGCAAAACGCAGGTTCGATTTAAACTACCCCAATCAGGCGATAAACGACGATTTAATGCGGGGAATGATTCCTTCGTTTCGGTCTTAATACTAAGGTACGAAAATTATGGCGAAGAGACAGATCGTAGCCGGACTAATCGGTGCGGGACGCATCGGCAGGATGCACGCCAGCAACATTGTTCGCCATCTCCCTGATGTATCGTTAAAGACGGTGGCGGACTGCGAGCTGGACGAAGAGTGGGCCAGGTCGCTTGGGATTCCTATCGGTGCTGATCACCGACGAAAGATCCTGGAAGACCCCGAAATCGAGGCGGTTGTCATCGCAACCCCTTCTGACACCCACGTAGATATGATCAAAGCAGCCGCTCTGGCTGGCAAGCAGATTTTCTGCGAGAAGCCCATCGCCTTCACGGCGGAAAAGGTTGCCGAGGCCATCGCAGCTGTCAAGGCGGCCGGGGTTAAACTCCAGGTCGGTTTCAACCGCCGGTTCGACCCGGATTTCGCCGTTGTAAAGGAAGCTGTCGCCTCCGGAAAGATCGGCACGCCCCACATTATCAGGATCACGAACCGCGATCCCATCCGACCCGATCCGGCCTTTATCCCGGATTCAGGCGGCCTTTTCATGGATTTCAGCATCCATGATTTCGATACTATCCGCTTCATGAGCGGCAGCGAGGTGGCGGAAGTCTACGCGGCGGGGACGGTGCTGATCGATCCTGAGATCGAAAGGTTGGGTGATATCGACACGGCCCTGATCACGCTCAAACTCACCAGCGGCGCACTGTGCATCATCGATCTCAGCCGCGAGACCAATTACGGATATGACCAGCAGGTTGAGGTGTTCGGGTCGGAGGGGAGCATCAGTGCCCGTAATACCACCCCCACCAACACAGTATGGAGCACCGCCAGCGGCGTATTTACCGATAAACCGCACTACTCTTTCGTCGAGCGGTTTGAAGCGGCTTTTATAGCCGAACTGCGGGCGTTCTTTGCCAGTATCCGCGAGCGGACGCCAGTGCCGGTATCCGGAGCAGACGCCCTGGCGGCTGTCAGAATTGCCCGGGCGGCTCAACAATCATTTAAGCAGAACAGACCAGTAAAGGTGGCATCATGAGGCCGGTGATCTTAGGGGCGCTTGGGGCCGGGAGGATCGGCAAGCTCCATGCTGAAAATATTCTTAAGATGCCTGACGCTCGTCTGAAAGTTATTGCCGACCCGTTCCTTGATGATAAATGGGCACGAAGGTGGGGCTTGTCTACCACCCGGGAACCCGATGCCGTGTTCTCAGACGATGAAATCGAGGCCGTGCTGATATTCTCGCCCTCACCGTTGCATGCGGAGCAGATTATCGCCGCCGCCCGAGCCGGGAAGCACATATTCTGTGAAAAGCCGATCGCACTGGAACCGGACCATATCCGGCAGGCTCTGCAGGTGGTCGAGGGAGAAGGCGTGAAACTTCAGGTCGGGTTTAACCGGCGCTTCGATCCCGATTTTATGCGGCTCAAAGAGGCGGTGGACGCAGGTGAAATCGGGCGCATCTACCTGATCAAGATCACTGCCCGGGATCCAGCATCACCATCGCTGGATTACGTGAAGACCTCTGGCGGTATGTTTCTCGATATGACCATCCACGATTTCGATATGGTCCGGTACCTTTCCGGCAGTGAGGCGGAAGAGGTCTTTGCGGTGGGCGCAGTCCTGATCGATCCGGCCATCGGTGCGGCGGGTGACGTTGACACGGCGATTACTACAATGAAATTGAAAAGTGGCGCCATGGCGGTCATCGATAACAGTCGTCAGGCGGTATATGGCTATGATCAACGCATCGAGGTTTTCGGCTCTAAAGGTAGCATCACCGCTGCCAATCGTACTCCTACCCAAACTGTCCGGATGACCGCCGAGGGAGTGGTATCTGAAAAGCCGCTGTACTTTTTCCTGGAACGTTATCAGGAATCCTTCCGAGCGGAGATTAAGGCCTTTATCGAAGCGATCAAGGAGGATGAAAAGCCCCTTGTCAACGGCCAGGATGGATTGGCTGCAACGTTGATAGGTATTGCCGCCAGAGAAGCTCTTAAACGTCGTGAACCGGTTAAGATCAGGGAGTAGATTAACGAGGATTTATACCCTGTAAGTCGGAATCTCATCAACGAAGTGCATTTAAGAAAATATTATGGTTCAACCGCTACGTTGGTTTGCTGCCGGAGCAGAGCAGCCAGTACTCGCTGATCAGCAGGAAATAGATCGTCTATATAAACGTTATCGCTTATCGGTAATGCTGGCGATCACGGTCGGCTATGGCATCGCCTATACCTGCCGGCTGGGACTGTCCGTTGTGAAAAAGCCGCTGATAGATATGGGGCTTCTGTCGGCCTATGATTTGGGTGTCATTGGATCGGGGCTTTTATATGGCTATGCCCTGGGGAAGTTGACCAACGGTTTCCTGGCCGATCACGCCAATGTCAAACGTTTTTTCGCCATCGGGGTATTGCTCTCGGCACTGGTGAATCTGGCCATGGGCCGGAGCGAACTCATCTGGATATGGGTGCTCCTGTGGGCTTTTAATGGCTGGTTCCAGGGATTCGGAGCGCCCACTGGCGCCGTCACCCTCGCTAACTGGTTCAGCAACCGGGAGCGCGGCCGGTTTTACGGCCTCTGGAGCACGGGGCACGCCATTGGCGAGGGGCTTACTTTTGTAGGCTCGGCGGCGCTGGTCAGTTTCTTCGGCTGGCAGGCAGGCTTCTGGGGACCGGGGATAATCTGTATCTTCGTCGCCTTTGCGATCTACCTTATCATGCAGGACCGGCCTCAAACCCTGGGCTTACCATCGGTTGCCGATTGGAAAAACGATCATGGTGTGATCGTCACGGATCATGAAGGTCAACCGCTTAAGACCGGCGCGGCCCAGCTGCGCATACTTAAAATGCCCGCAATCTGGATTTTGGGCCTGTCCAGCGCCACCATGTACATGACCCGCTATGCCATCAACAGCTGGGGTTTTCTCTACTTGCAGGAAGCCAAGGGGTATTCCCTGGTGGAAGCGGGCGGCATTCTAGGACTCAATACACTGGCCGGTATCGTGGGCTGCATCGCGTACGGTTTCATCTCCGACCATCTGTTCCGGGCCCGGCGGCCACCGGTAACCCTCATCTTCGGAATTATCGAAATCATGGCGCTATTCGTTATTTTCTACGGTCCTGCGGGGCAGCCGCTGCTTTTGACCATCGCCTTCGTGATTTACGGCTTCACCCTCAGCGGCCTGCTCGCTGCTCTGGGAGGACTTTTTGCGATTGATATCGTACCTAAAAAAGCAGCCGGGGCCGTCATGGGATTGATCGGGGTCTTCAGTTATTTTGGCGCCGGCATTCAGGATCAGATCAGTGGCATGTTGATTGAACACGGAACTACCATGGTGGCGGGAGTACGGCACTATGACTTCAGTACCGCGGTAGCGTTCTGGATCGGAGGGTCGATCATATCCATGATACTTGCGGCCACTCTCTGGCGTGCCAAAGTGAGTGATTAGGTCTTGGGCACTTTTATGGAAAAAGATATCGCAGTTTACGACATCGCCATTTTTGGCAACTATACCAAAGATACTATTGTCAGCCCTTCCGGTACGAGATACGTCGATGGCGGCGGTTTCAACTACGGAGCCCATGCAGCCGCTCTGCTGGGGCTCAGGGTGGCCGCCGTTACCCGGCTGGCAAGGGAAGATTTCCGGGTAGTAGAAGCCCTCGAACAGGTGGGTATTGACGTATTCGCAACCGCTACTTCCACCTCCACCCACATGCGCCTGGAATATCCAACCTCCAATTTGGATGATCGAGTGCTCTACTGCACAAAATTCGCCGGGCCCTATAGTCTCGATCAATTCGAGGGTCTGCGGGCCAAGGCCTTCATTATCAATGCCTCAATTCGGGATGAGGTCCCCCTGGAGGTTATCCAGGGACTAAGGGAAAAGGACGCGTTGCTGGTTGCCGATGTCCAGGGCTTTATTCGAGTCATAGCTCCCAATGGCAGGCTAGTCTACGAGGAATGGCCGGAAAAGCGGCCAGTGCTGTCCCTGCTGGACGCGCTGAAAACCGATGCCGTGGAAGCTGAGTTTCTCACCGGTGAGACGAACATCAAAACTGCCGCGCACGTGCTGGCGGATTACGGACCCAGGGAAGTTGTACTGACTCACCGTGACGGCCTGCTGGTCTACGCCGATGGACAATTCCACGAAGTAGCCTTCTTCCCTGAAAAGCTGGTGGGCCGCAGCGGTCGCGGCGATACCTGCATATCGGCGTATATAGCCAAACGATTTACCGCCCCTCCAGCGGAAGCCACCATCTGGGCGGCTGCGGTTACCAGCTTGAAAATGGAATCCGAAGGCCCGATTCGCAGGGAACTGCATGAGGTTGAGGATCTAATTGCGCGGAAATATAGGCGGGATTAGCCGTTTGGCCTGTAGACAAGTCATTACCCTGGGATGATATGGCCTGCTTTAATTCGAACTATTCCCTGTACAAATTACATTATCAGAGTATTCATTCTTAGAGTCATCCGTATTGCAGACTTTATTGGGAATTATCGCTTTATCGAAAGGGGAATGTTATGAGCAAACATAATCTCCGGTTTGTCCTGTTTGCTGTGCTTATCGGATTACTGTCCTGTGCGCACGTTCAAAGGGATGGCCAGAGGGCTTTCACCTTTATCGTCACGGCGGACATGCGTTACGCCGCTACCGAAGAGTATCGCTATCCCTGGTACTTCCTGGGTGTCTGTGAGGCTATCCGTGAAGTCGGAAAAGGCGCATTTATGGTAAGCCCTGGAGACGTCGACCCGCCGCAGTCAGTCCGGGAGATGCTTACCCAGGTATTCGGTGCCGATTATCTCTGGTATCCGGTCATGGGCAACCATGAGCTGGAGGCAGCTTCAAATGTTGAGTATCTGCGGCAGTACAACAAGGGTGGAGCATCCCTTCCAAACATCGTTCGCAAAGGCCCGGCAGGATGTGAGGAGACTACCTATTCCTTCGATTGGGGCAATACTCATTTTGTGGTCCTGAACCAATATTACGACGGCAGCTCTGATATGGGTACCGATGGTGATGTAGTTCCGGAGTTGTTGGCCTGGCTGGAGGCGGACCTGGCCGCTAATACGAAGAAGCAGATTATTGTTTTTGGCCACGAGCCTATTATTGCGGTGCCGGACATTGACAATGGTCGCCTCCGGCATCAGGGGGATTCGCTGGACAAATATCCAGAGAACGCCTTTAACTTCCATCGGCTGCTTCTGAAATATGGCGTCACCGCCTATATTCATGGCCACACCCATTCGGCTTCGTTTTCCAAGCTCAACGGACTGTGGCAAATCGACGCCGGCCACTGTCGGGGGATGGAAACAGATCCGCCCGAACAATTACTTCTATGGTTGGCCGAGGCAATCGAGGAAGGGCGACAACGCGGGCAGACGGAAGATCAATCGATCAGGGAATTTTTTAACTCTAGGGTAAGTATCGTAAAAAAAGCCCTCGAATATATGGAACTTTCAGGAGGGCTCTCTTCCAAGGAACTCAGCGACGAACAAGCCTTTAAAGCCTTTTCGCAATTTTACTTGGAATCGCAAAAGGACAGCACCACAAGGAACCAATATTTCCAATCATTCTGGGAAAGTTATCCCTACTCAAAAAGTACCTTCCTCAAATTTTATGTAGACAGCAAGGGGGCAAAGGTAGAGATTTATCGTGACAGGGACCGGGGCAGGCAATATTTCCTGAGGCATACTGAGATACTGGACTGAAACAGCCTTGAATCAATCGGGCCTGCAATGCGGATTTGGGATTGATAAGGCCAAATTGTCTCTGAATGCCTTGTGATTATGATCTAAAGTCTTAAATTATGAAACCGATAAGGAATTTAGTGGTCCTTGACTGGATGGGATGGCATCGTATACAATCGAAGAGCGGGATTCTAGTTTGATAACTCAATGGATATCGCGAAGGAGGCCGGTGAAGCTATGGTAAACGAAAATAAGCCCTTTAATATTCAGAATGCTTTAAACCTGCTCTCTACCAGGAGAGACCTCCTGCCAATGGTATCGCTCTCAGAAATAGAGCAGTCTCAGTCCATCTTAGTCTGGGCAGCTGTTTTCTTTGGCATTTTTGCTGCTCTGGCCGGGGCGGTGATATCACTGCTCACAACTTCCTATAACAATCTCCCTGTTATTTATATACTTGGACTGGCACTGGTTTCTTATCTGTGCTTTTTCGTGATTTTCGTAATTCGGGGCTTTCATCGAAGGGACCAGATCGTTAGAAGTGTTCTGGAACCGAATCTTTCGGAACCGGTCACTCTTGGTGAGCGCCTCAGTGCACTTGAAAACTGGGTACGATCAATGAAAATGCACCACGACCTGAAGAATCACGTGTTTGACAAACAGCGATCCGTCAACTTTCAGGATTTCAACCGGAAAATTGACGAATTGCTGCCCTTCGAGCCCGACGATCCCCGTCGGCAGAAGTTTGTTCAAAAACTGTTGGCAGAGGGAATGATAATCATCGATAAGACGGAGACTGATAACTGGATGGTCGCGTTTGAGGATAATTTTCAGGCGTCCTTTTAACGGCCCTGCAAGCCTGCGGACCATCAACTAGACCGTATCCCGCGGACTCTTTAGTTCCAACTGCGTATCAGCAACCTCTACCGAACATCGTTCCGGGGCTGTGGCGCCTTATCGAAGTTCAGCGAGTCTTCAGCCTGCGAAGCTGAGGATGATTTCACCCAATTTCTAAAGACCAGTAGAATACCCAACCCCAACCCTGCCAGAGCGGAAGTGGTTTCGATCACATATAGGCCAATATACTCCCCGGTCGAATCCAATACCTGAACAATCATAACCAGACGGATGGAAACCAGGACTACCGTGATTACAGCTATGGTCGGCCACAGAAATCTCTTGGACGAGAGATAACCCGCAGCTACTACCGCTGCCAGGTGGCTAAAGAAGGCGGTAACATGGTCGATTTCTTGAATAAGGAACCCGAAAATTGGCGGTACGATCAAGTCCATCAGCAACCATACGAGGAAAGCGATCGGAATGGCCAAAAACCACCTCAGATTGATCCCCGCTGGCTCTCCGGTAGTTATCCTCATCCCACTGTTGATATCAGTTGTCGGACCTTCTGGTAGTGGCGTCAACATCTCCCCTTTGCTGTTGAGCAGCCAATCCACTCGAAATCCCAATTGATCCAGTTCAGCCAGGACACCCGAAGGGATCTCGCATTGGCCCAGTTCGTAATTGGAAATATCCCGGCGGGACAGTCCGAACCGCTCGGCAAACACCGTCTGCGTTTCCCCCAGGTAAGTCCTGATCTGCCTGAGTCGCTTACCGATCTTGTCGTGCTCGACGGTCATTACACGGTCGCTGGGCTGCATTTTTTACTGTCTTTTGTGCCTACCTTACTATCGGATGTGTCACACCACGAAGGTCGATTGGCCGTTCTCTTAGCCTGCTAATAATTTATAATGATCTCGACCGCTGCTCGTATCGTTATCTTTCGGCCTGATAGCCGAGGAGCAGCCGGCTATGAATCATGGGCTAAACCCGGTACTGAGAATACCCTTGCTGGCTTGTGGTATATCACTTCAGCAGCAGGACGTCCGGCCACGTATCCGGTCTGTATCCGATGAGACAGGGATTTCAGGCCTGGAATGTGGGCAATGGCAGGTTCATGATCCCTGATCGAGTCCGTATGCCTGTCTGGGGGCCAGGTATTGGGGGAACCGTTCAATCAGAGCCAGCCGGGTGAGATAACAGAAATGGCATTCATCGACATAATTCGCTGCGTGCTTAACGTTGTACGTTCTGGCCAGGAGTGCAGGACCACCTTTTACCAGGGGTCCGCAGATTGGATGTGAATCGGCAACATAGTTCCTCAGCAGCGTGGATAATGGTGTTTCCCGGATGTTGCCGATACTCAAGCCCTGGCAAAAATGGACATTGCCGAATGGATCAATGTGCACCCTGGTGGGTGTTTCCAAGTCTTCATAGGGGCACTGAGTCAATTCTGCCCCTGCTCTAGTTGGTAATCCCGTGGTCAATTTTTCCACGGCCCGTCCTCTAAACACAACGCTCCCCCCGACGATGGCCGAACCCTTATCCGGGCTGCCGGGTACCTCTGTCTGGACAGAGGGCTCTTCAATACAGATCGTATACGCTGCCAGCCCTAAATTTTCCGCCGCCGCCAGGGCCGCTCCGGCGGGATTGTCTTCCGCTTTGTCGCGGTGGAACGAATCGTCGCTTATGAAGATGTCTGCGACACCCAGCTCGAGAAGCTGTTTAAGCCACAGTTCGGCATCCTCGGCGGAGGTGGCCCAGTAGGAATTGGTAACGATGCCGACATTCAATCCCATATTGCGAGCGATACGGGTACCTTCCAGTAGCAGGGGATAGAACAAGAACGGTTCGCCCCCTTCGAAATATACCTTCTCGATACTTCCAATAATCGGTATCTCCGCGAAGACATTCCGGAGCTGCTTGATAGTGAAGGTCCCTTCCGAGTTCGGGCCGCAGTACAGGAAACAGTGGTCACATTCATAATTGCAGGTATAGGTTAAAAGGAAATGTATTTCTGTCAACATAAGCTCTCGCTGAATGAGTTTTCGATGGGGGTTTATCGGGTGCGTTGCCAGTCGGTATCGGCCAGGTGATCCTCCATTTCCTTCATCAGGGACTTCAGGTTGCACCGCATCACGATCAGGTCCTGTTTTGAACCACCGCGGTCTCTAACATATTCACTCAGTATTACATCCTCGGAGAACCCCAGCCTTTTGAAGATCCCTCGAGCCGCGATCTGCGGTCCCATCATCTTGACGACGATTACCTCGACCCTTTCCCGGGCGGCGAGTAAATATAATTCGCGCGCCATGAGGGTACCGAGCCCTCTGCGCTGAAAGGGACGGGCTATGATAAGCCTTATCTCAGCCATGTGCTTTTTCCACTCCTGGGTCTCTAGCTCAAGTGATCCGTCGGCCACGATCTCTTCATTGAATATGGCAACCAGGCGCTTCACTTTTCCCGATCTCAATTCCTTGATGCGTTCCTCGACGGCTTCGGGACTCGTGACCTCTCTTCGGAGGTACCTTCGATCTTCTTCAGGGAGTGCCTGGAAAAAGGCCAGGGATCTTGCGAGGTCATCTTTCCTCATCGGGCGGATAGTGATGCTGGCACCATCCTTCAGCTGCAATATCTTCTTCATTGGAAATCCTCCTGATGAATAGTGGTCATCTGCTGAAAGATATGAAACTATGCACCTTCAAGGCAAAGTAAGCTCGGATCGGGATGGCAGGCAGCGATAATGTTGATTGGCGGTTTGCCCAGCAGGTGAGGCCTCGAGAAGACATGGAAAGCAGATAACGGGGCAATCGCCTTGAAGCGTAAAGTTGTTGCCACCCGGTCTTATACCTTAATGTAGGCGCTGCCCATCGAATAGGCAGTCCCCAGTTGCTTCCCGATACTGTAATATCCTCCTTGCTCAGGTGTGTAACAAAAAGGCTTGATCAGTTCTATATCAGGACGACCATTTTTATCAAGTACGGTTTCGTCGGCCTTGATGTCAATGATTTCACCGATGAACTGGGTATGAGAGCCGATCTGGTGGATTTGAATAACCCGGCATTCCAGCACAAACTGGAATTCGGCCACATAGGGGGCATCGACCAGGTCGCTTTTTACCGCCGTGAGGCCGGTGTCGCTGAACTTGTCGGTCTCACGACCGGAAACACTGCCAAAGTAGTCAGCTTCCTTAATGTGAGTCTCTGAAGGTATGCTGACGGTAAACGCTTTCCTCTCCATCAGGCATCCATAGGTGTAAGTGGCCTTCCTGATCGAGATTGACACACAGGGGGGCATGCTAGCGCATATACCAGCCCAGGAGACGGCCATGACGTTTGGTTTTCCGTTTGCGTCATAAGTACCGATAATAAAAACCGGAGCCGGATAGACGATCGGCCTGGCACCGACGGAACGCTTCATAATAAGTCCCCTCCGATAATAAATCCCGGCATTTCCGTAATAGTGCTTAATTGAGTTTGGGTTAGCACGACCTATTTTAAGGGCTGAGAAACCGGTTCCGCGATTCTAAAATTCCTGCGCTATAGATTAAGCAGACCCGTTTTAATACATTGTAAGAGTTGCGTGTCGCTTGTAGTTTTTGACCCGTAGGGTATTAGTTATAAAGACGTACAATCATGACCGGAAGTATTTGGAGATATGCCCTATGATTTGCGCTATGAGCACCTGAGATGAAGAAATACAGATTCCTGGACCACACCGCGGACGTGAAGTTCCAGGCCTTCGGCGCAACCCTGGAAGAGTTATTTACGAATGCTGCCCTCGCCATGGCCAGCTTGATGTGTAAGGAGAAAATCAGTGCCCGAAGCAGCGTACGGGTGCACGTTGAAGGCCGGGACCTGGAAAATCTGCTCTATAATTTCCTGGAGGAGTTCCTGGTTCTGTTCGACAGCCGGAGTTTCCTGCTCGCAAAAGTTGAGACTATTGCGATAGACGACCGGGAATTGAGACTGGACGCTGAAGCGGTTGGAGATCTGGCGGGGAATTACGAGATTTATCTGGGAATCAAGGCTGTAACTTATAGCGATATGGTCGTGAGAGAAGAGAACAATACTTGGTTAGCACAGGTGGTTCTAGATGTCTGAAATAGAACTTAAGCGAGTCTCGAAGTATATATACGAAATACCCATGAAGGGGGGGATGAAAGTCCCCGGGACGGTTTTCGCTTCGGAGAAGCTGTTAAAGGCCATCAGCAGGGACAGGACCCTCGAGCAGGTGCAGAACGTCGCTTTTCTTCCGGGTATCCTGAAGGCCTCGATGGTATTGAGCGATGCGCATCAGGGCTACGGCTTCCCCATCGGAGGGGTGGCGGCCTTTGATCTGGATGAAGGTATCATTTCCCCCGGCGGCGTGGGATACGACATAAACTGCGGGGTCCGTCTGTTAAGGACTAATCTGACGAAACCGGACATTCTGGCCCGGCAGAAAGAGGTCGTCGAAGCGCTCTACCGCAAGATTCCTTCCGGCGTTGGCCGCGGCAGCAAATTCAAACTGACGGGTCGGGAGCTGGATAACGTCCTGGAAGGTGGTGCGCCCTACATAGTCGACAAGGGCTATGGCAGCCGGCAGGACTATCTGCACCTGGAAGAAGAGGGGTGCATGCAGGGGGCCGATAGCGGTAAGGTGTCACAGCGGGCCAAGGAGCGCGGTATCGGGCAATTAGGCACCCTGGGGGCGGGGAACCATTTCCTGGAGATCCAGGTCATTGGAGAGATCTATGATGATGAAGTGGCCCGGGCCTTGATGCTGTCTGAAGGCCAGATCATGATTATGATTCACTGCGGATCACGCGGCCTGGGACACCAGGTGGCCTCCGATTACATCAAGCAGATGGAGCGCGAATACGGCATCGAAGACCTGCCTGACCGGGAACTCATCCATGCCCCCATCAAAAGCCAGCTTGGTAAAGACTACGTTGCCGCCATGGCCGCTGCCATGAACTTCGCGTTTGCCAATCGCCAGGTCATCACCCATTGGACCCGGGAAGAGATGCAGTACCTGTTCCCAAACGTTACGGTGGAAACGCTCTACGACGTGTGCCATAACATCGCCAAGTTCGAGGAGCACGTCATAGATGGCCGGAAGCGGACGGTCTGCGTCCATCGTAAGGGCGCCACCCGCAGCTTCGGGTCGGGGAGGCAGGAGATTCCCGTTACTTACCGGGAGGTGGGTCAGCCGGTGCTCATCCCCGGTAGTATGGGCACGGCCTCTTATCTGCTGATCGGCACGCGGGAGTCGGAAGAGCTGACCTTCGGTAGCTGCGCGCATGGTGCCGGCCGGGTCATCAGCCGCAGAGCCGCGCTGAGAACCCTCCGGGGGGAGGAGGTCCAGAAGCAGCTGGAATCGAAAGGCATCGCGGTTCGCGCCGGCGGCTGGCGGTCCATCGCCGAGGAAGCCCCGCAAGCCTACAAGGATATCGACGAAGTCATCGCGGTTATGCACGAGCTGAACATCAGCCGCAAGGTGGCCCGGATGACGCCCCTGGCCGTTGTTAAGGGGTAGCGGCTGGCTGCTTGGGACTTGAAGAAATAAACCGCCAAGGCTTGTCCGTTCGACTGAGCCCCGCCCTGAGCCGGACCGAACCCCGCCGATGGCGGGGGATGGGACGCCAGGACGTCAAGGAAGACCCGCTGAGATCACTCGGCTACATTACACCACGCCGGGCAAGCCCCTGAGACTTCCGTCTTCACTTAGCCTGAAAAGTCGTGTGGCCCTGCGGGGCGCTTAAGCGGGAGCATGTTGGGCGGGGAGAAGGATTAAAACGAGGATATTGGCCTGGCTACCGGGAATTTTTATGGGTGCGGCACGATGTTCAAGATTGTTATTTCACCCGGTTGGGGGCCATAGTACCAGAATACCCTATAGGCGCTTGGCCGCCTAGGTTGGGCGTATGATTCAAACACCGGTTCTCTGTTTGGCCCCCTTAATGAGCGGTATCGCTGGCTATTCAGGCCGGGGTGTCGTGGATTATCAGAGAGGAAGCGCAGCGTCTTGGTAACTGCTTTATGTTCCTCCATGCTTGATTTGCTCCTTCCCAATCTCTCCAACTGCTGCTTACTGGTCTCGGTGAATAATAAAGTAAACGCCATTGGCCTTCCCTTGGATTCTGACCAATACTGCTATTGAGAGCCAAGGAAGCTATCGAGATCATCAACCCTTGTTATCCTGCCTTCTCGTGCGTCTCCGAGAGCTTTCCTGAAGCTCTCTCTAATCTCCGGGTCCCGCCAGATCCACATCTCATTGGCAGGTATATGAACCATTGGCGTGAGTAGTAGGAATCCTTCTTCGCTGGCATAGACCTTAAAGCTCTCGATGGAGCCAAGTCCTTTTAACAGCTCAAATACTTTCTTTCCCAAGTTAATCCTGTGCTTATTATCAAAGGGCCTTGATTCAATGAACTGGAACTGCTGTCCTGATAACTCAATTCTATCAGGAGCATCAGTCCCGCTTTCTGTTTCACCCCGCATTCCTACCTCCTTTTTCATTGCCTGCAAGGGAATATTAATCTCGGCGCTTGATATAGCGCAAGAAAAAAGTGGGAGAATCCTACTTTACCATTTTCCCATTTGACAGTTGTTATCGCTAATCACCTGGAATGGTTATCCCCACCTCAGCGGCGGCAAGCTATTTCCCATCACCGAAGCGGGATATCGTCCGGGCAGTATAAGAAACGGCCCCGCAGGCACGCAGGCCCCGGAGCCGTCAGTTACGTTAAGCTAATTATCGGACGGCTTTCAGGAAACCAGACCGGTCCTAATCCTCATCCTCCTCCTCTTTTACCTCGACCCGGACCTTTTTCTTCACTTTCTTGCCCTGCTCGTCTTTCCATTTCAGAATATGGATGTCACCCGATTTGAACTCTTGCTCGATCTTCTTCAGGTATTCCTCGGGGTTGTCAACCTTCTTGCCATTCACCCACACGCTCACGGTGGTGTCACCTTTGTCGGTAATCTTCTTCTCTACCCTGATGTCCTTCACCTTATCCAGATCACCGCCCTCGTGTATAAAGGACATGCCCGCATGCGGGTGGCCGTAGAAGGCGCGGGGGAAGCGATCGCGATACCCGGCGCGGCTCACGAATAGCAGTATAACAAAGGCCAGCACAACGGCCAGAAAGAGATATTTCCATAATAAGTTCAGTTTATCCTTCAGGTCCATCTTGTTCCTCTTGTTGGTTGATTGTATTAGTGAATCGGATTGGATTGTTGCGGATTAGACTCGCCGGGCAGGGAAAAGTTCCGGGAGTTCTGGAGGCTTGGGGCTTGAATAAATAAACCGCCCGCGCTTGTCCGTTCGGCTGAGCCCCGCCCTGCCGGGACTCACGATGATGGTAGGTCTGAGAGGGGGGATATATACTTGCCGGGTGCGCCGGTGCTATTCAATCTCCCGCTGCCAGCATTGACCTGGACCACAGGTGATTGGCATCCAGTCGTTGAGCCTCGCGAAACTCCGCTCCAGCCATTCCGCTTTCGTTGCGGCCGGCATGTCCCAGCCCCAGCAGGTAATGGGCTTGTGCTCGCCATACATTTTCCGATTGCTGGAAGCCGAATTTTGCGAAAAAATCAAGGGGCGGTTCGGCCTTCAACATATCCCGGCCCTGCTGGAGCAATCGTTCAAAGATGATATTTGCCTCGTGAATACGGCCGAGCTTGCGCAGGGCCATTCCCTGGTAGTAACTGAGGTCCGATAAATCCCGCTGATAGGCGACGGACCTGTTGAAGTGTTCTCTGGCCCGGCTCAAGTCACCCAGGTCCTCGTAGGCGGTACCGATCAGATAGTCCACTTTCGGCTCAATTCCGCTTTTGGCTCGCCATACCTGCAGATTGCCCGGGTAGGCCAACGACATCCGATAATGCTGCAGGGCTTGCCGGTGCTGCTTCTTTCGCGCAAGCTCAAGTCCTTTCAGCAAATGGGCGTTTTCGTAGACCGTTCGGATGTCCCCGCCGCCTTCCCAGACATGAAATTGATGCTCATTCAAAAGCTGGATCGCCCGATCATAGTTGCCCATCAGGATGAGCAGGGCAATCTCGCTCGTGAGGGCATCATCTCGGCGGCTGACGGTCTCGTGGTGCCTCTTCAATAGTGCCAGACGCTTTTCCGGAGGGGTTCCGGCCATCTCGTGGAGCCTATCCAATTCCGAGAAGAGCCTGGCGACCTTACGGTTGCAGGCGATGGCTTTTTCGTAGCTGACGATGGCTCGCTGATAGTCCTTGTTTATCCGTCCATAGAACAGCCCGATGTTGCGGTTTACCAGGAAGGAGCTATCCTCCAGCGCCGCGGATTCTTCCCATAATTGGAGTACGCGCTCATTTTCGGGCTGGATATTAAACAGCAGGTTCCCCAGGTAGTATTTTGCGCGGGCATCCTGCGGATTACGGCTTATCGCCTGCTCCAGGACCGCGATAGATTCCAGTCGGAAAGGGAAGCAGTAATCGGGCGGCAGCTGGCTGGCGAGCTGGTAGTTCTGGAAGGCTTTTTCCCGCGAGCCCTGCCGGTCCAGGTAATAGCCCGAATAATAAAGCAGCATCGGGAAGATGGTCGGTTGGTCCACGGCGGCGGTGCGTCTGGCCAGGACCTGCAATGCATCGTCCCAGAGGCCGCAATTGCCGTAGTCGATGGCCAGCTCCAGATACAGTTGATCGGCATCCCGCATCCTGGTCGTCAGATCACTGAGTAGCCGCTCGGCTTCCCTTCGTTTTCCCTCCAGCTTCGCCAGCAGGTACAGTTCATTTAGCGCCCGGAAGTCCAGGGGATTCGAATCGACCGTCAAGCGGGCCGTTCCGCGGGCCTCATTAAGACGGCCTAACTTCCTGAGCAGCGTCGCCTTGAGACCATTCCCGCTCATATTGAGCCGGTTGGCGGCGAGCGACCGGTTGACCAATTCCAGGGCCCCGGAGTAGTCCCCCTTCAGACAGGACAGCTCCGCCAGGGCATAAAAGGCGGCCGCCTGGAAGTCCTGCGACCAGGTGGCCCTGTAAAAGGAGTCGAAGGCCTCTGCATATCGGCCCTGACCCCGGAGGGCGACCCCCAGGTAGTAGAATGCCTCTCCACTTCTGATGTGAGTATAATTCATGGTGAGTCTATCCAGGGCCCGGTTCAAGCACGCCTCAGCCTCCTGAAACCGTCCGCGCCGGCAAAAGTAGATCCCTGATGCCGTGTTCGCCTGGCTGTTCCCGGGGTCTCTGCGCAGGGCTTCCTTATAGTACAGAGCCGGGTCCAGACTCGCGTGATGGAACTGCTCCAGCCGGAGGCCGATCAGGCAAAGCTCTTCCACCGTTTCAACTTCACCGGGCGGGTGCGGGGAGCTGACGGTTTCCGGGAAGGGAGCCTTCGCCTTCACTACCGGGTGATAGCTGACCAGCTCCTGCCCCTCAGCTGAGAGAAGGTACACCTGGAGCTGCTCCCGGTCCACTCCCGAGGGAAGTTCAATCTCCCGGGCGAACGGAGCGTCCGGGGCGATGGTGATTGCTTCATCGAGTATCTGCTGCTCACCGACCCTGAGGATGACTCGCGCATCTTTGTGCCTGGCGGTGGTATTCAGGGCGACCCACACCTTGTCGTCGGGTAGAATCTCCAGGTTGATGGCCGCATTGCTATTGGCTTCCTTGACGCCTCCCAGCGCTCTTAAAGGATACCAGTATTCCTTGAAGGTGCGCACCTCGTAGGGCTGGAACCAGCTGTAATCCGGTTGATTGTCGGTATAGGCGCCGGTCATGATCTCGATATAAGGGCCGTCGTTGTCGGTATAGATCTTTTCCCAGGCCTGGCCCTCCGGACCTTTGCCCCAGGTCCACACTTTCTTGCCCGGAGCAAGGTGGTGGTTGGAGACGTGGACGAGGCCGGCTTCCTTGCCATGGTCGTAGCCGGCTACGAAATCGTCCTCGTAGTTCCAGGCGAAGAAAGAGGTGGCGGCCTGGTAATTCCGGTAGCGGCTGATATCGACGCCGGCGCTGAAATCGATCCCCCGGTAGACCTGGTGGGAAATAGGCCACTCGGTGAAGTCGGTTTTGGCGTGAAAGGTGGCGTACTGCGTGCCGGGGGGAAAGGAGACCTGGTAGTCGTCGTTGGCGTGGACGGCGGCGTTAGTCCAGAAGAGCATTGAGTTTACAAAGGGCGTTCGATTGAACAGTTTGACGGTGACTTCGATATACGATCGGTCCGGGAAGAGAGTAAGCCCCAGCGTCCATTTCATGCGGTGCCGGAGCTCCAATTCGCCGATCCAGATGGTTTTGCTGCCGTCCGGGTTGGCTTGAAGCGCATATTCCACCGGCATGAAGGTTGAAGCGCGATGGTGGTGGGGGAAGTTCCATTCGACCCCGCCCGCTATCCAGGCCCCGAGCATCCCCACGAGACAGGGCTTGATCACGCTCTGGCGATAGAACAGATCATAGCCGTTGGTCTTGTCCACCGCGTAGAAAATGCGTCCACCGAGCTCCGGCAGCACGCACAGCTTGATGAAAGCGTTTTCCAGATATAGGGCCTGATAGGATCGCTCCTCCTTGATGTCGGTCAGGGCATCCATGAAGGGGTAAGGATAGACCGAGCGGGTAGCGCCCTGGTAGGCGTTTCCCTGGTAATAGATGGGGAGGATCTCGTCCGCTCCCAGGGGATAGGTCGGCAGGACGAGGGTTTCTTCCCGGACTTTCACGTCGGAGTAGGCCGGTCCGGTG
>JBGVTM010000212.1 GCA_041862535.1 Candidatus Neomarinimicrobiota bacterium
CGCTGGCCGGACACGGTATCCGCCTACACGGGAGATTAAAACTGCCACTGGGAAAGGGACTGATTGTGTTGCGGATAGCTCAGCAGTGGTGGCGAACCGATACCGAAGAAACAGCGCTGCAGGAACGTTTGCAGGTGGGCCTCCAGTTGGATATTGCACTCTAAGCAATACCCTTCTAAGTTTCTGAGGAAAGCGCAATTGCCGGACGATTGAATAATCAGGACAAAGAGTCTGGAAGGTACCTTGAAATATAGCGTCTATCGCGGATACACGGCCTGCCTGTTAGGACGGTTGCTGCTACCCATCGCGCTTCTGCCCGTCATTCTAGCGGCCGATGAGATACGAGTGGTGTTCCCCAATCAGCCGGAGCGAAGAGACGTGCTGCGTACTTTCTTCCTTGGCAACGTCGAGTATCTCAGCAGCCAGGAGCTGGCTACCATTTACTCAGTGAACACTTATATCAATGACAACGTCAACAAACTGGTACTTTATTTCTGGGATGGCGAGGTCAAAATAACTGCTTTCTCGTCATTCGTGGTAGTGAATGAACAAGCCCTCCAAATGCCGCTACCGACCTACTTTGATGGGAAGGAGTACTTCGTGCCCGCCAGGGCATTCTTCTCGGTGTTGGCTGCCACTGTTTTACCGGAGGCACGGTATGACGAGGTCCGGCGAACCTTTGTGAGCTCTGTGCTGCATTCCACCTTCAACATCCATTCAGCCCAGGTTGAATCCAAACAAAACGGTACCCTTATCCGGGTGCGGACCAGCAAACAATTCGACACCCGCAATGTGGTCCGATATATAACTGACAATGGTTGGCTGGTGGTGCAGGTACCTGAGGGTCGGGTGGATACTCTGGGACTGAGCCGTTCCACCTTAGGAGGTATCATCCGAAAAGCATGGGGACGCCAGCTGGAGAGATCCGCTGAGCTGCGGTTCAAGCTTACCGATAAGATTATTTTGCCGGAAGTATACCAAGTGGAGGGGAGCACGGAGCTGCATATCGCTATCCGCAATCCAACCCGCCGTAAGAGCGACCGGACCAGGGAAATGCGGGAGCAGTGGTACCTGGACACAATTGTTATCGATCCCGGGCATGGCGGGATAGATGCCGGCACGGTTGGACGGAGTGAACTAATGGAAAAGACGGTCACGCTAGATGTGGCCCAACGCCTGGGACGCCTAATTAAGCGCAAGTCGAATATGAGGGTAGTCTATACCCGGGACGAAGACGTGTTTGTCCCGCTCTGGCAGCGGACCAAGATTGCTAACGAGGCGGGAGGGAAGCTCTTCATCTCCATCCACGTGAACGGTGTGAAGAGCCGGTACGCCCATGGCTTCGAAACCTGGCTTCTGGCACCCGCCAACACGCAGGAAGCCATCGAGGTCGCCCGACTAGAAAACAGTGTTATCGCCCTGGAAGAGTCGAACCATGCTTATCAGGAATTCTCCGATGAGGCCCTGATCCTCTCCACCATGGCCCAAAGCGTGTGGATGAAGGAGAGCGAAGCTCTGGCTGGGATCATTCAGGAGCAACTAAGTAAAGGACTGGACGCCCCTAATCGCGGAGTAAAGCAGGCCGGGTTTTTGGTGATGATCGGCGCTACCATGCCTAATGTCCTGGTGGAAACTGGTTTTATCAGCAACCGAATCGAGGAACAGAAGCTTGCCCAAAATGAATATCGCCAACACATAGCCGAGGGACTCTTCAGCGCGATCATGATCTTCAAGGAAAAATACGAGGGGGCCATGCTGGCAGAGCAAGGGGATTAACCTGTCACGCAGCTCACAATCTGCCTATCTGACTCTGCTCCCTCTCACACTTGCTTTCACCTGCGGTTGGATTTTTACCTACACTTCCGAAGCAATACCCAAGGGGCATACGACACCTGGCAACAATAAGCAGTCTGCCTAGCACCCCAGTCAATACCATGCACACTCTCCTGAAGTACCTGTTTAACCTGGAACGAAGGGGTATCAAGTTGGGGCTTGATTCGACGCGGGAATTGCTAAAGCGGTGTGGAAATCCACATCAGGGTTTCCCCATCGTTCAGATAGCGGGAACCAACGGCAAAGGCTCCACCGCTGCTATGACAGCCCACATCCTCTTTAAACATGGTCGGAGGGTGGGGTTATACACATCCCCTCATCTGTGTCGATTTAATGAGCGCATCCGGATCGATGGTATCACAATTGCAGACAGCTATATTATCCAATGGGTGAAGGAACACAAGCGAGATTTGGAGGAGATCTCGGCCACTTTCTTTGAGGCCACAACGACGATGGCACTGAACTACTTTTATGATCGTGGGGTGGATGTGGCTATTCTGGAGACCGGACTGGGTGGCCGCCTGGATGCCACCACCGCAACTGATCCAGATTGGACAGCTCTCACACCGATTGCCTTAGACCATAGCGATATGCTGGGAGATAGCGTGGAGATGATTGCCCGGGAGAAGGCCGGGATCATGAAGGCGGGGGTGCCGTGTTTCTCAGCTCCCCAAACCCCAGCGGTACAGCAGGTGATAGAATCTGAGGCTGAGCATGTCGGCACGTCGGTCATCTTTTTGGATGAGGATATATCCATCCCTCAACCTCACAAGCTTCCCGGGCATCACCAGCACACCAACGCCATCCTGGCCTGGAACCTGGCACAGGCAATCCTCGCGCATAACTTCGATCCCAGCATTGCCAGGAAAGCCATAATAGCTGCTTTCTGGCCTGGCAGGTATCAACAGCTCCAAGAGAGGCCAAAAGTCATCTACGACGTTGCACACAATCCTCACGGGGCGGCCGCTTTCCTAGAAACAATGGCCGGGGAGCCTACCACTAACCGTAAGTGGCTGGTATTAGCCATACAGCAGGGTAAAAAGGTGGATCAGATGCTTGAGATGCTGCTGCCCAGATTTGAGACCGTGGTGCTCACCCAGACCGACATACGCCACTTTGTCCCCGTCCACGACCTAGCCCACCAGGTAGGGACTTCCTTTCTTAACCTCGAAATTGAGGCAAATCCGGTTGCAGCTATACAGCGGGCTGTTAACGAGGCAACCGAGAAAGACTTCGTGGCCATTCTGGGCTCCCATTACCTTGGCCCGGCAGTTGCACAGGTGTTTAAAATTTCATTTGACATACTTTATTAATTAAATAAACTTAAACCACTAATCTTGATTCGCTGACACGGTTTTTCCAGCCATATTGTCAAACTCTTGTCCCTTGAGTCATTTCCTAACGTGTCGCGGTAATTCGCTAAGTGTTGCAGTTATGGTCTTAGCCGGAATTAGAATCAATGTAACAACCAACGGGAACTTTGGGGCCGGAATTTCATTTCAGGTATTGGGAGCAGGCGTCTAATTATTTGAATAGAGACTAAACAGCATTAATAACTAACCGACTCATATTTTCGCAAAACTGATCTGTCCAGAAAATGGTGTGAGTCCACCTGATGCAGCATTGATGGCCTGTGTGGACAAGATGAACTGCTGCAATCCACTAGAAAAACATTGCGGTTATTCCGTATGCACTTTTGGGACACAATTCTTGCTGGACATTGCGATAACAGAAAAGAAACCTTGACGGTTGCCGCCGTCTTCATAGTACCAGATTTAATTGAGAAACCTTGATGGTAGAGGGACCAATCATGGACATTAGTGAACTGCAATCATTGCGGGTTAAAGATCTCACCAAATTAGCCCAAGAGCTGGAGGTCAGCGACTACTCCGGCCTGAAAAAACACGACCTGATCCTGAAAATTCTAGAAACCCAGGCTCAGCGGCAGGGTAATGTTTACGCCCGCGGCGTTTTGGAGATCATGCCGGATGGCTATGGGTTTCTACGTTCCCCCGATTTCAATTACCTCCCCGGTCCTGATGACATTTATGTCTCGCCCTCGCAGATCAAACGGTTTGGGTTGCGAACCGGGCACTTAATCAGCGGTCAGGTGCGGCCGCCAAAAGAAAACGAACGCTTTTTCGCCCTCCTCCGAGTGGACGCAGTGAATGGCATCGGCCCGGAAGAGATCAAAGCATTTCCCCACTTTGTGGACCTAATACCTCAATTCCCTGATGAACATCTCATCCTGGAGACCACATCAAAAGAAGTCTGCACCCGTATCATTGATCTAGTGGCTCCCATTGGTAAAGGGCAACGCGGCCTTATCCCCGCACAGCCCAAGACGGGGAAAACCATTCTTTTGCAAAAGATCGCCAATGCTATTACCCAGAACAGCCCGGACATTTACCTGATCATCCTGCTCATCGACGAGCGTCCTGAGGAAGTAACGGAGATGAAGCGGAGTGTCAACGCGGAGGTGATCTCTTCCACTTTCGACGAACCAGCCGAGCGGCATGTACAGGTCGCGGAGATGGTATTGCAGCGTGCCCGCCGTATGGTGGAAGTAGGCAAGGACGTCATGATCCTGCTGGACTCGATCACCCGTCTCGCTCGGGCACATAATACCGTCATACCCCATAGCGGCAAGATCCTGTCCGGCGGTGTGGATGCCAACGCCTTGCAAAAGCCCAAGCGTTTCTTCGGCTCCGCCCGCAACATCGACGAGGGCGGTAGTCTGACCATTATAGCAACTGCTCTGATCGATACGGGCAGTCGCATGGACGATGTAATCTTCGAGGAATTTAAAGGCACCGGC
>JBGVTM010000213.1 GCA_041862535.1 Candidatus Neomarinimicrobiota bacterium
CAAGTTTCGGGTTGTTAGTGGTCAGCGATCAGCCGTCAGGAAAAACCGCCAAGCCCGCCAAAGAAGACCGGTTGAGATCGCCACGCTACGCTCGCGATGACTATAAGTATGAGACGAAGTTAGTCTACATTAGCGAGGTGCGCGAAAATGGGGACTTGGGGCTGGGGCCGGCTGGGAATGTGAATGATGATCAGTAACTGGTGACTGGTGACTGGTTAGCGGGGAGTTATGTGTGGGGGCTTGGGACTAGGAGTTGGGGGCTGGTGAAGAGAATGGTGAAGAGCGAAACCGACGTCCTTCGACGGAGCTCAGGACGACAAAAGGAGTTATTTCATTACGCGTAAAGCAGCCGGCCCGTGGGGTCCGGTATCGGTCTGCCCAGTTCCCTGGCTGTGTCAATCCACTCCCGGATGACAACTTCGACATTTGCCAGGGCTTTCCGCCAGTTGGCGGATGGCCCCATCGGCCATACAGCCGGGTAGCTCCGGAACCTCGCCGATGCGGATCCGGTTGGCCTTATTCCAGTAGATGATGATTTCGCACTCAGGCAATGGGCCTCCGCCGCCTGAAGATCATGGCCTTCTCAAACCGGTTTTCCCTGCCTGCCAGCAACCGTTTAATATTGCTGCGGTGGGTGAACCAGATAAACAGGACCATAAGCACACTGAAGACTCCCAGGCTGGATGCCAGGGTGCCGTCGTGCAGGAAGGTAATCAGAGGGAATAGCGTTACGGCCGACATGGAGCCCACGCTGACGTAGCCGGTAATAATCAGGACCAGCACCCATACTATCACGCCTATCAGTACCGCCAGGGGGAAGAGATGAATCAGCATTCCTGCCAGGGTTCCGACGCCCTTGCCGCCGCGAAAGCTGGCAAAGACGGTAAAGGTGTGTCCCAGCACGGCGGCACCGCCGCACAGGATGGCTATCAGATTCTGGTCGCTAGTGGGTAGCTGCCCTAAGGCGCCGCCGATGGTCCAGCTAGCGATAACAGCTGCAGCGAACCAGCCCTTGAAGACGTCAACAATCATTACCACCAGGCCCGCTTTCCAACCCAACACCCGGAAAGCATTGGTACCGCCGGCGTTTCCGCTCCCGTAGTCCCGGATGTCAATGCCCCGGGTAACCTGCCCTACAATGATGCTGGTGGGAATACTCCCGGCCAGGTAGCTCAGCAGGAGCAGGATAAGCAGGAGGATCATATCAGTCCGGAGGGCAGGAGTGCTAAAATCAAGGAGCCGGGACCGGCGTGAGCCCCGAGGGCTGCCCCGGTGGCAGTGATATAGACCTTGTTGGTCTGCAGACCGAATTTGGGCAGCAGGTCCGACAAACGCTGGGCCCCAGCGTGACATTGGGCATGGCTGATGAAAACGTCGTAGGTTTGGCTCAGGTCGATGCGGTGGGCGACCCATTTCACCAGCCCCCGGGCGATATCGCGGCGACCCAGAAAGATGCCGGCCATATCGACGGTGCCCTGGTCGGTCCAGCCCAATACCGGACAGGCCCGCAGGAAGTCAGCTATGCGCTTCCGGGAGCGGGAGATGCGACCGCCCCGCACCGCATAGGAGAGGTTCTTGATGGCGGCGTAGATCACCGTCCGGTTAATGGCTTCCCGGGCGATGGCTATTACTTCTTCGTGGCTATGGCCCTCTTTGGCCGCCCTGGCCGCGGCCACGACGATGAGTCCCAGTCCGACGGTGGTGTTGACGGCATCAAGGACGGTAATGTGTGCCCGCGGCAGCCGCCGGGCGGCGTTTTCCGCCGACTGCAGGGTCCCGCTCACCGGCCGGGGCAAGTGCAGCGAGACGATACTGTCGTAATGGCTGGTCAGAAACTGGTAGGTGCGCCAGAAATCGCCGGGCGTGGGCTGGGAGGTCTGGGGATGGTGGGGATTGGTGGTCAGCTCCTGGAAAAACTCGTCCGGTGTGATCGTGACCTTGTCCAGGTAGCCCTTGTTGCCGAAGTTGAGCTTCACCGGCACCATGTGGATGTTATAGGTCTCAAGGAGCTCGGCGGGAATATCGGCGGTGGAATCGGTTACCACGGCCACCCCCTGTTGGGTGGTCCGGGCGGCTTCGGTTTGCCGGCGCATGTCATCAACCTTCTCGCCTGTCAGCTCGCCGTATCTTCGTGCCACATCAAAGACGGCCTGCGGCTCATTGGTATGGATATGAATCCGGACCCGCTCCTTTGATCCCCCCAGGACCAGGCTGTCACCCAGCCCCATGATGGCTTCGCGCAGTTTGTTCCGGGCGATATCGTGGCCCAGGACCAGGCACTCGGTACAATATCGTAAATCGGTATCGGTGGCGAGTTGAGCCAGGCTGGGATCTGGCAATTCAGGAGAAGGTAACACCGCCTGCGGCTCCCAACGACTGTGGAGTGATCCCCGGGTAATGAAATCGAGCATTCCCCTGAGGATGTAGACGAAACCCTGGCCGCCGGCATCCACGACGCCCCGCTTTTTCAGGATCTCCAGCTGCTCGGGTGTTCGCCGGAGGGCCTCTTCGGCCCGGGTCAGCGTATCCCGGAGCAGCTGCATGAAATCGCTGACTCCTTCCCTGGTACGCTCCTTGAAGCTGTCGACGGAGGCTTTGATGACCGACAGGATGGTCCCCTCCACCGGTTCGGAGAGGGCTTGTCGGGCGTACTCGTAGCCGGCTTCGGTGGCCCGGGTAAACTGATGGACCGACAGGCGGCGCAGCCCGGCGCAGCTGTCGGAAAACCCTTGCAGGAACTGGGCCAGGATCACGCCGGAGCATCCCCGGGCGCCGTCCAGGGCAGCATCGGCGATGGCCACGGCGGTGCGGCCCACATGGACGTGGACTCGATGCCGCGTTCGCTCCAGGATCGACAGGAGGGTAAAGCTGAGGTTGGTTCCCGTATCCCCATCGGGAACCGGAAAGACGTTGATCTTGTTGAGGTAGTTCTGGCCGGAGAGTACCCGCTGAATACCGGCTGCCAGTCCGCGGTGCAGCCGGATACCGTCAAGGTAAGTGATTTTGCCGCGATACATTACTGCGTTGTAAAAGCGCGCTCAAGGATACGCAAAACACGTAAAGAAGTCAACCCCATTCTCATTGATGGTGGCTGATTGTAGGCCGTCTTCGGCCTGGACGTAGCGGCTGGCAGCCGGGGGTTATTCTAGCGCGAGCTTTTGCCGGATTTCCGGGGTGGTTTCGGCTTGGTCTCTGTGCTAGAGGCCTGGCTGGTTTTCGGGGCCTCCTTTTTTGGGGCCTGCTTCTTGGCCTTAATGGGCGTCCCGCGTGGTTTGGACTTGCCATCGGTTGTCCTGGCGGCACTGAGACGCCTGGATTGTGCTTGAGAGGCCGCTAAACGGGCCGCCTCGGCGGCCTCCGGGGTGAGTTCATGCAGGAATTGGTGGCTGCTCCGGGATAGAGCCCCTCCCGAGATGAGCAGCTTGAATCCTTCCTCGATGGTCAGGTTGGCCTCCAGGGTCTCTTTCTGGGCCACGAAGACCACAAAGCCGGAGGTGGGATTGGGGGTAGTGGCGACGAAGATGTTGTAGTAGGGGACGCCGTCGGCCGAGACACTGGTTCCGGTGACGAAGCCCAGGGTCCAGAGGCCCGGCCGGGGATACTGCAGCCAGACCACCTTTTTAAAAGCACTCCGGTGCTCGGGGGAGAAGGTCTGGACGATCTGCTTGGCAAAGTTGTAGACGTTGGAGACGATGGGGACTCTGAGGACCAGTCTCTCGAAATACCCATAAAGGGCGCGGCCGAGCACATTGGTCACGAAAAGGCCTAGAATAAAGAGCGAGATGATCATCATGACCAGGCCCAGGCCGGGTATGTTGAATCCGAGGTACCGGTAGAAAATGGGCTGGACGACCGGTGCGAGGAACTGGTCCATGAATTGAAAGATGATCTCCAGGACCTTGTAGGTGACGTAGAGGGGTATGGCAGTAAAGATACCCGCCAGGAAAATGCGCCTGAGCTTAGCTCCCATTTGATTCAGTCTGGATTTCTATTTGATTACGCTTCCGAATGTAACTATTCTAACGCACGGTGACCAGCAGTTGACCCCGGTCTTATGCTAAAAGGTCAATCTTAACATTGTGACCATAATTATTTAGCATTATTTTGAAAATGAATTAGCGTATGATTCAACGGCGCATCATTACGGCCGCTTTTCTAATGGCCTGCATGGTTATGGGGCAGGAAAGAGAGACCGTACACCTCAGGGGTACGGTTCTCTCGGACGAGAACAACCCCCTGGCCTATGTCAATATCATCGTGCCGGGCACTGACCTCGGCACCGTCTCGGGCCGCGATGGCAGCTTCCACCTGGAGCTACCGGCAGCCGACAGCCTTACCCTGAGCTTCCGATATATCGGCTATGAGACCAAAACCATTACGCTTTTAAAGCGAGACTGGCCCGACACTCCCTTAATCGTGGTGCTGAAGGTTGGTTTACTGCGGTTCAGTCCCATCGAGGTGATCGGCGAGTCGGCCCTGGCGCGGGCGCAGCTTGTTGAGCCGGGCTTACGGATCTTCCGGGGCGAAGAAATGGCCGCCATTCCCTCCCTGGGTGGCGCCGATGTGTTCCGGGCGCTCCAGGCCCTGCCCG
>JBGVTM010000214.1 GCA_041862535.1 Candidatus Neomarinimicrobiota bacterium
CTTCTTGTCAATCAGGGTTGGTGTATAGTTTGCACCCGATTTCCCTTCTCGGTATCGACTGTTCACATTGTTTATCGATCGCATACCTCCAGAAAGGTGAGGTAGCCCTAATGCTACCGTATCCTCATCAAGTCTGGCAAAAAAATGTTCTACATCACCAAGATATTCTCCAGCCGCTTCGAGTTCCATTCGCTTCTCGACATATAAGGTAAGGATATACTCGTACGTGTGATGCCCTAAACATATAAGAATTCCCGGATTCCACGCCTCGATCTCATGCCAGATGTGCTGTTGCTTAAAAATACACTGACGAAATTGTACCGGATTAGGCCAAGATCGTGTACTGAGTTCAGTGTGGGGACTACATTTAATCATGTTTGTAAATATATAGTGGTGCTCCATCGGTGAATACGCGCTATCTAGTCGGAAAAGGCAGCAGATAAACTTGTCCAGATTGCTCTTTAGACTAAATGGCTTCCATCTCAGTTCATTGTTTTCGTCGGTTATGACACCATCCCACTCATTTCCGTCATAATTAACATTTATTGCCACGGCCATCAATATTTATGAACCAGAATTCCTAGTTGAATTCTAGGGGCAGGTAATGTTACATTTCCTAGGCACATATTAATAAGCGCCAAGGTATTGTAACAGGTAAAAAGCAAAACAGAAATGAATGCAACGCAACAGATTCTGAAATTCCTTGAAAAGAATCATATCATAAGGCCAAGAGATCTTGATCCATACAATATCCCACGCGAGTACCTTCGGAGACTGCACATGAGAGGTATTCTCAGACGGGTGGGCTGGGGACTTTATGTTCTTGAGAATGGGAAAGAAATGGAACAGCAGACGCTTATCGAAGCATGTAAACGCGTACCTCAAGGAGTGCTATGTCTTCTCACAGCTCTACAATATCATGAAATTACTGCACAGATGCCCTTTGATGTCTGGATGGCAATAGACCGAAAGTCATGGCTGCCACAAGTTGATCACCCCAGGATACGGTTCATGCGCTTCTCTGGACTTGCACTCACTGAAGGAATAGTCGAGCATGATGTATCGGGAGTTACCATAAGAGTCTATAATCCTGCAAAGACTGTGGCGGACTGTTTCAAGTATCGAAATAAAATTGGACTCGATGTAGCTATAGAAGCCCTCCGGGATGGGTATCGCACACGCAAATTCAACGTTGATGAGATTATGAAATACAGCAAGGTTTGCCGCGTGGCTAATGTGATAAAGCCATATCTGGAATCGATAATTTGAGCCCTACCCCACTAGCAAATATTCCTGCTTCTGTTCGTCAACGGTTGCTAAATCTTAGCAGGGACCGCGGTGAAGATTTTCAGTTTGTCTTAACCAAGTATGCGATAGAGCGAATCCTATATCGCCTTGCCAAGTCGGAGTATGCTGCTGATTTTATACTAAAAGGAGCTTCCTTGATTGCTGTGTGGACCGGGAGCGAGCGTCGACCAACAAGAGATGTCGATTTTCCTGGACTTGGAGATTTAACTGACGAGCGAATCAGGAAAATCTTCCAGCATATATGCCTAGTGGATGTCGAGCCTGACGGAATGGAGTATGATCCAGAAACCATACAAATAGAAGATATTCGGGAGGGTCAAGCCAACGAAGGAAGGCGAGTGCGAATCCGGTCAAACTTGGGTAATGCCCTTGCCGTCGTTCAGATTGATATCGGACAGGGAGATCCGGTAACACCCAAGGCTAAGAAGATTACTTACCCAACGCTCCTGGAGTTTCCGGCTCCGGAAATTCTCGCCTATCCACCTGAATCTGTAGTAGCCGAAAAACTTGAGGCACTGGTCTCCCTAGGCATAGTAACAAGTCGAGTGAGGGACCTCTACGATTTACTATTGCTTGCTAGCTCCTTCGATTTTGAGGGATCAATTCTGGTCAGAGCCATCAAGGCAACATTCAGCAAACGTGGAACCATGATACCACGAGAAGCACCAGCAGTATTGACAGATGAATTCGCTCGCACTGAAGAGAAACAAAGGCAGTGGAATGCTTTTCTTACTCGTAGTCGGCTTGAAGCGTCCCATCTAGAGCTGGTTGATGTTATTGAGCTACTCAGGAAGTTCCTCCTGGAGCCACTTGCCTCGGCTGCAGATGAAGAAAAGTTCTCGCTAAAATGGATTGCTGGTGGTCCTTGGGTATGAAATCACCTGCCTGGGATTGTGCTTTGAATATCTCATGCTTCAAGTTTTGGATAGCTCAGAATCCCTCACACGATAGTAGATAAAATAGGCCTGAATTAGCACTTCTGCCGGATATCTACTGGATACAGCTGGAACCACTCGTCGGGGTGCTCTGGACCCGCAGTCCGGGTGACGGATAGAAATCAGTTACCAACCCTCCCTGAATCACTGGAGCAATCACCGGACTGATCTTTGTGAAATCCAAGAGATTATTTATGTAATATAGTAGATATGGCTCTTGATCCTTAAAAGCCCAGCAGGCTTGGTGTGTAAAAATCTATTCCCCACTAATACCTTGCCCGAGGTAGCACGGGTATAAACCCCAGATTGGGAATAGTTACTAAATCATTCCCCAAGAATTAGATACGTCCCCCTGAATTCCTGAATGCGAGCCTCGATCACAGCCTCGCCGTCGGGTACTGGTCTAGACGTAATGGCAGCCCTGCCATTGGCCATTCCGATCGCATCACTCCGCGTGGGCGTGCCATATCCGGTGATCAAATCGCCGTTTCCTGAATTTGAGAAGTAGATCCGATCATTATCGTCGAGATACAGCCCTCCGGTTTCCCGTTCACGTAAAGGGTGACGGAGATATTCACTCCTTCGAAAGCGAGCAGAACCTTCACATCCTCCTTTAACACTGGTACGAAGAAGCTTTTCTCGTACCAGCCGATATCCCATTGATACCTGGGAACGTTGTCTACGGCATTGAAGCCACTCCACGTATGCGGTAGTGTGAACGTTTTCCATATCTGGGTTGCCAGATGCAGGCCTTCCATATGATCTATGTCATCTTCCAGATAGAACCAGTTATCGTTAAACCTATAAATCTTGTGAATCGGGACATCTTGGTTGAGATTCTCCAATTCCATCCTTTTCCATAGTTTCCAGACCGCTTCGATGAAGAAATAATCACCCGCTTGGAAGGATTCATCGACGCCCCACATGTTGTGGTAATGATAAATGGTGTGCAGCAGGAGTCCTTCCTCTTTAGGACGCGTACTCTCTGTAAATAAATAATTCCGCAGTAGGAACTGTGTGATTTTCTCACCTACCGCTACATACCCTTCATAGTCCTCTTTTGAATGTGTGACCTCCGCGAGCAGCATCAACCCGGAAGCGGCCACGGCGCCGGCTGACGCATCTCGCAGGACATCCTCGCCCGATAGGTCGAGATCCCAGTACGGGACGAAGTCGTCAGGCAAGCGCTCGATCATGTAGTCAGCCATTTTTTGTGCCACGTTAAGAAAGCGCTCATCGCCCGTCCGGCGATAGGCATTGGCGAATCCATAGATTCCCCAGGCCTGGCCTCGGGCCCAGGTGGATTCATCGCTGTATCCCTGGTGCGTCCGCTTTCGCTCAACGGCACCTGTGTCCAGGTTGAATTCCACCACATGGTACGAGGATCCATCCGGACGCACACTTTCCTGCATGGTCGTGAACGCATGGCGATAGGCGATATTATAATAGTCTTTGTTCCCGGTGACCTCCATAGCCCAGAACAGGAGCTCCAGGTTCATCATGGTATCGATGATCATCCAGCCGGCCCTGTCGTCGGAACCCAGTTTACCCCATGCCCGCAGGAACTTGCCCTTCTGATTGAATCTCCTGGCCAGCATATCGGCCGCCTGAATGCCTGCAGCCCGGTACTTCTCTTCCCCGGTATGCCGATATGCCTGAACGACGGTAGGCAGAAAGATGAAGCCCATGTCATGGGTGTAGTTGATGCCTGCATATGGGAGCAGCGCATCAGCATGTGCAATAGCTCTTTTCTTTAACTCCTCATCATCTGTGATCTCAAACATATACCATAAGTTCGCCGCCGATGAAGCCCGACAGCCAGTTCACATCGTCGCGGAATGTCCAGACACCATCCCGCGTGTATTCAGGAAAACGCCCCTGGAATATCTCATCCTTGTGGAGAAGTTGGGCCTTGATGGCCTCAATCCTTTCCCTTGGAATCTCTTCACCGAACAGGATCGCGCCAAGAAATACTACGAAGGACAGGATTCTGAGCAGCCCCATGATCTACCTTCCAATATGCATGACGAGGAACACCACCAGCGGAGTACGCCGATCAGGCTAGTCATCAACCCATAGTATGGGCTGACGGAGTGGGAAGTTACGGAGCACTTCTCGCTCATCCGGATCGGGATTCAGTCTGCCCCAGAGTTTAATGTAGTCGGCGTTTTGATACGCCAATCCGGCGAAGAGCAGGCTGATCTGTCGGACGGGAAACTGGTCGAAGTATATGACATCCGGCGGATAAGGCCAGCTCGCCTTATCCGCGATGTACGGATACAAGAAATCCATGGCCTTGCGCATTCCTCTCCCGTCAGGCATGCTGAAGGCCCACAGGTCATCTTCGGTGGTGGAGAGAACCTGGCAGATGGATGCCAGAATATCTAGGTTGAACAGGGAGTAGCTGTACGGCTTCGTCCGGGCCAGCTCCAGTGGAAAACTCCCGTCTTCCGCAATCTGGTTCGGTACCAGAACGGTCTTGAATCGCTCCAGGCAATAAGCCTGGATCTCATCATCACCCACCAGCTGGGCAAACGCACTCACCTGCAATAACCAGCAGGAGCCATGATTGTTGGTGCGGTCACGCTCATTGATGCCATATTCGTGGGTTGTCATCCAGCGCACATACTCTGCAAACCACCCTTTCAATCCTTGCAGGTCCTCCCGTTCGATGACTCCGGCTTCAGCCAGAGTCTTAATCGATCGGGCGACTTCGATCAAATGGATCGTATCGATGATTCCCACGCCCCGGCCCGTCACCCTCCCCTTGATGGCCTGACCGTACAGTAAATGGGGATTCATCTTCGTCTCATCGTCGAGGAACCAGGCGCGTAGATGAGCCACGGCATGGGTGGCATGCGTCTCGTCGCCCGTTATGACGTAGGCCGCCGTAAGCGCGGGTACAATAAGGCTCAGCCGGACCATCACCTGCCGATGAGTATCAAAATTATCGGGATTGGACATACCGTCCCTGCGGATGTAGGGTCCTTCGGGATCATCAGGATTAGGCCACCAGTAATCGCCCTCTGAGTAGAAGTCATGAATTCCGCCAGCGGAACGGATGGCCGGACAGGATGTGATGGTCAGAGGCGATTCGTCCAGATATTTGTCAGCAGCCCGCAACACCCGTTCGTGATCAATACTGGCTAGATCCACCTCTATCACCGGCTGTTTGCTCCGACAACCACTGCCTGCGAAAAGCACCACCACCCAGAATAAAGACAAGCAGATTCTCATCAGGTACGGCGGGTTGGTCAGCCTGGAAAACGCATATTCCGGGATTATTTCTTTCATGAGACCACCTCTATGTAAATACGGCGCTCGGAATCTACAACAATCCGTTCAGTATGCGGGACAGTTCACAGCGGATATACTAACCTCAGGTCTCCTTTGTACAGGTCGACGCCTGGGATTTCCGACAAGCGCTCACGGTACCCTGGTTTGCTGAACCTGTCCCCGGCAATGTTCATGATAAAATCCAGACTCACTGAATCCTCAGGTTCCCAGCCCCTGATCTGTTCATACCGCCAGGGCTGCCCATCCAGGGCATGTGGCAGAAGGATATGGCCATGCTCAAAACGGCCAGCCATGATACAGTGGTTCGCAATGAATGAAGCAGACGCAGATCTGATATTCTGAACGGCCTCACGGGTCTCAGCATATTCTTGGTGGTAGCAAGAGGTTCATTTAAGGATAATCATCTTCATGCTGCGGGAGAGATTCTCCGTGCTTAGCCGAGCGATATAAACACCAGAAGGCAGCTCATTCCCTTGGGTCGTGGTGCCATCCCATGCGACGGTATACGACCCGGCCTCTATCTATCCGTCGGTTAGTCTGGTCACGACCTGCTCGTGTATATCGTAGATCATGACTTGTATTTCTGATGCCGTCAACAGGTCAAAACGGATCCTGGTCATGGAATTGAACGGATTCGGATAATTCCGCTGAAGAGTCAGTCCCCGTGGGACGGGTGTACGATTCCCATCATCACTGGCAATACCGACTACCTCACCAAGCCGCTACTCCAGCTGTGCATAGTAGAGTGAGCGGGGATAAAGTCCGGGTGTATTACTACCCTCGATATACCCTTCCGGCTCATCAAAGGGTGCCGGTGGTTTGATACCGGTAATCTGCCCCCCGACAGGCAGCCAATGGCATAATTCTGAGCCGTAGGCGGCTTCTGGACAATGAGATCGCATTATACAAGTCACACGCCCAGGCTACTGAGTGGGCTGTCGACCAGCCAGGACTGGAACCGTAGTGCCTCCGGTTATAGAGCCCCAACAGTCGGGGATTAAAGCTAGGTCTCGGTCCGTCCAGTTCAACCAGATTGTCATAAAGCAGACCGGTGCTCCAGAGATAATGACCTTCGTTGGAGGCATAGGCCGCCTGAGACGCACAATCGACGAAGACGCAGCTGGATGTAGAACTCGTTTCGTTGGAAGCATAATAGACAATCTCGGATTGCCAGGCTGCCTAAGCATTCAGGCCGCCAGGTTCCCCGATGAGCAAGAGGAGCATAATTGAGCCAAACTGCACTGACCGATCCTGTTATACCGCATGACTGGTCACTCTGGATGGACTCATTTCAGGCGCAGCATGCGAATGACGTTCACTTCGCCATCGATAGTGAGCCGCCCCAGATAGATGCCGGAGCCCAGGTCCTGGGGATACCAGGTGTATGTGTGCTCACCGGCTTGCATAACCTGATCCAGCAGGGTGGCCACCCGATCCCCCAGCAGGTTGTACACTTCCAGCCGGACATGGCCTTGATGATCCAAGCAAAATGGGATGCGCGTGGCGGGATTGAACGGATTTGGGTAGTTCTGGAAGAGCTGGAAGCCCCCGGGAACGACGTGGGCAATACTTCCCGGGATCGCCAGGGTCTCCCCTGACCACCTCAGGTCGCCCATGGCTTTCCCATCATCCGCCTGGCCTCGGAGCGGTGAGAGTTCAGCCAGGGTAAAGTCACCGGCCAGCCGGTCAGCGTACAGGGGATCATGCGTCAGCATATGTGCCCCGACCGTCGCACCGCGTTCCGCCACGACCGAACCGGTCAGGAACAGGTTGCAGTAATCAATCGAGGCCAGGAGTCCATACAAGGTTACCGCGGGATAGCCTGTGGAGGTATGGCTGAATATACTATTACGGATTATCGTATCATCGACTTGCTGGCTGGCAATGACTGTGGAGCCCTCGTAGGCACACGAATCGAATGTGCAGTGGTTGATCCTGACGACCGGTCCCGGAGTATAGGGAACATCGTCCCCGGCGTAAATATAGACCGCCTCCTTCCTCGTCAGCCAGAGGGTGCAATTGGTTAGTTCAAAATAGCCCACATTGAAGTTGCCGCTGCCACTGGCCTCGTCTTTCAGACGGATACCTTCCTTGCCGCTATTGGTGAACATACAGTCCGTGAATATCACCGAATCGGCATAGGTCCCGGCATAGGCCCGAAAGAAATTGCCGTCCGCACCCAATACCACATCATGCAGGAGGCAATCATCCACACGCAGGGTATAGGCTCCGGACATGGGGCTGTCATCAGTACGTATGAGGTACTTGGCGGGGGTGGCCGTACCGGCCATACCGTCCAGGTCCAGTCCCTCAAGTGCCAGGCTGCCCCCATCCTGAATCTCAAAGAGAATCCGTGTACTGGTCCCGGTATTCGTGTGCCGGATAACCGGGCGCTCATCCAAGCCCTCTGCAGCGCGAACGGTGAGCGGAACGGTGACCAGTAATGTGCTGCTTAGGGAGTACAGACCGCCAGCGGTGACCAGTTCCAGGATATCCCCGGCCAGAGCTTGGCCGACCGCATACCTCAGGGAATCGTGGCCGGCTCCCACCGCGATCACCTTCGGGTATTCCTGCGACGGCGGCCACCAGGAGGCCCCCACGTCACCGGGTGTCAGCGGGCGGATCGTCACGGGATCATCGGAGTACTCATCGGCACCGATATCCTTGGTCACCCCCCGGGACTGACCGTCCATATCGGTGGTGATCAGGGGATAATCTCCCACCGCCGAATCGACGAGGATACTCTCCCATGATAGCCGCCAGAGACCATCCTCAGCAAGCGAAAGCTCAGGATCACCCAGCTTGATCCCGGAAGTCGGCACGATACCTAGGGGCGATCCGTACATCACGTTGCCCTCCCAGGTCGGATCCTGAGGCATGGCCTCAACGGCAATGAGATAATTCCCGGAACTGGACATCACAACATTGTTGGCGAACAGCGGGCGCAGTGGCGGCAGGGTTCTTTCTGTATCGGCACCCAAACCAAGCACGATATTCTGAGTACAATTAACAAACGTGTTGATATAGAATATGTGGGTCCTTCACCTGGAAATATTCATTAAGGGGTGAATCGGGAATCCCGTTCATCAGCGACAGCGGTGCCCGGAATCCGGTTCCGGCCAGGTCCTGGAAGTAGTTGTTGAATACCTTATGGTTTTCGCCGATGATCCGCACCCCACCGGTCATCGACTTGCCGTTGCCAAAAAAGAAATTGCCGTGCACGGTGCAGTTGTTGCCGTGCCTCAGCGTTAAGGTCCCTTCACATTCATAGAACGTATTGTAGCGGTAAATGTTCTCACACGATTTGTTGGAAATGATCTCGGTTTCACCATTACAGTGTTCGAAATAATTGTATTCCACCGTCGTGGACGAATTCGACAGGGAAAGATCACTGGTCCCGACCCGAATGGTCTCGCCGCCATTCATACCAAGCGGAGGACGGTACGCAAAGTAATTATGGTCTATGAGATGATAGTTCGGCTGTGTATCGGGCCGCCAAACGACGAGCGTTGTTCCTTCATTGGTTTTCCCCCGAAAATAACAGTGATCCACCCGGTTATGGCTGCCATAGATGGATACCCACTTATTGCTGCTGCCATTGGGATTATTGTAGTTGACGATGGCCGTGTTGGTAAGCCGGCAGTAATGGCTGTAGTTGTTCTGCCCGTCCTGGAACTCGATCACGGCAGCATACTCCGAGTAACCATCCTTGAAGTATAGACCGTCCACTACAAGGTAGGTGCCGATAATCTGGAGGTAGGAAGTCCCTGAAAGTACCACCTGTCCGGGATTCCCGGCCCGCAGGAGGATGGGCTGATCCTCTGTTCCGTCGGCCTGGAAACAGATCTCGGCGTTCATCCAGACACCGCCGGTCATGGTGAGCGTATCCCCCGGTTGGACATACGCCAATGCACCGGTGATCTGCTCCAGATTCGAAACTAAGTATTCGGCTCCCGTAACCGTGCCCAGGCTGAGGCACATACACATCAGTAGAATACCTGCTCCATTCCTGCTCATTTTGATATGATCATTATTTGTTTCAAGTTAGAACACCAGTAACTGCTTACAACCATGATATACTAGTATCAAAAGAAAAGGCCGGATGGCTGCAATAGGCAATCCATCCGACCGATTCTACAAACACATCGGTTACTTCATCAGGATCATTTTGTGCGCTTTTGTGAAATCACCGGACTGGATCCGGTAGATGTACATGCCTGATGGCAGTAGCGGATCATGGAGCATGACCTCGTAATATCCGGCCTCTAACTCCCGATTCACGAGCCTGGAAACCTCACGCCCCAGTAGATCGTAGACCGCAAGGGTGGTCATTCCGCTCTCCTTGAGGGCAAACTTGATCTTCATCGTCGGGTTGAACGGGTTCGGATAGTTCTGGTCCAGAGCATACTCCGCGGGCAACGCGTCCGGATCGATACCCTGCGGCACTTCGGTAAATGTGGCCAACACCCTTATCGGCATCCATGGTTACCATAGTGGGATTCGTCGAACCGGTCACGTCACCGCTCCAGGCGCTGAATTCCCAACCGGTGTCGGCGACCGCGATCATCGTCACCACCTGTCTGGCGTCGAAGAAGGGTCCCACCGGAGCAGGATTATAGAATACCCTGACCGTATACTGTGCCGGCGGTATATTCAGAATGAAATATTCGCCGTTTTGATCGGTGGCGGCCCCGGGAGGTGCGTCGAGCTCCACTTCCTCATCATCGATCCAGACAGTACTGACCAGAACATTCGCGCCTATTAGCGGTTCTTGCGTCGCCCCGTCTTCTACTCGCCCCGCTATTTTGCCGGTTTCCCCCGCTGTCAAAACACCCACCAACGCCAGCAGGAAGGAAAGAATCGGTAGGTATCTTTGCCTGATCATGGTCTGTTTCCGCCCACCATTACGCCATGGGGATCAATACCCGCTCCCCCCCGTCGGTTCAAGAAAATCCTCACGCCGCGGTGAAAATGTATCTATCAGCGATCCCTCCTCCAAACAGATTGCACCGTGCAAGGCCTCGCTGGGAATAACGAAGCAGTCACCGGTCTTCAGCATCTCCTTATGCCCGTCGATCTCGACTTCGAATTTGCCCTTCTCCACATATGATACCTGCTGATGGGGATGTGTATGCTTGTCGGCAACGACCCCGGTGTCAAAATAAACTCGCACAAGCATCAGATTGCTGTCATACCCCAAGATCTGCCGTCGCATACCCGGTTTAATCTGTTCGATCTCGACTTCGTCACTTCGTATGTGGGTTTTCATCCGGAACCTCTTATTTCTCGGGGAACGACACGCTCAACGTATCCCGACAATACAAAAACAGACAACAGAGCGAGGGGCACCAGACAGGCCCCCAGGATAAATACCGGTACATAACTGACCGCCTTCAGGGTCGGCACCGAATAGGTGACCAGTATGACTCCGCTGGCCGCACTGGTCCCGCCCATTCCGGCCAACGATCCACCATCGCAAATCCTTGATCGTTTTCATTCCTGCTCCACGTCAGGTTGAATCAGCATGCTATCTCTCTTCAAAGCGGGCGGAGTAATTGCCCGTCCATTCGTATGCTTGCCCGTTCACCATAACCGAGTGTTTTCGGCTGTCCGAGGCCTCCTGATTCGTCACCGACAGGATCCATTCCAAGCCGTTTTTCCCGGTTATCCTGACAACCGTACCCGCATCGGAATGGCCCAGAACCGTTGCTGCCCTGATCATACCTCTTGCAGCCCGGGAGGATTCCGTGGCCTCGTTGAAGTAACCGTGGGGTTCGATGACGGAGCAGAACACCACTTCTTTCCCCATGGTCCTGCCGATCATCAGCGGCTCAGACCGCAGATTATAGTCGGGATCGTGCGCGCCTGTCCGACCGAACAAGATCTGCATACCCTCTCTTTCCGCCAGGGTGATCGTGTAGTACCGGTGACCATCCACCCAGGTGATGCGGGCACTGGAATCCAGTTCGGCCTGGGCTGTCTTCCAGATGTGCTGGTACCCGTAATCCGTACCTAGAGCATTCAGATTTTCCGTTTCGGCTTCGCATGCGAAATTGGTGTTGATGAGCTGCCCGTTATAATGGATGGCGTAATCGTATTGATGTGTCTTGTCCCCGACCAGCCGGAAGATGTCCACCAGCACGGGATACTCCACTTGAGGATTCGACACCAGGAACAGCGTGCGCTGCATGGTTACGCCATCCACGTGATGGTTCGCCCGGGCACTCATCACCTGCAGGTCCGGATCGCTGGCATCGAAAAAATGCCGCTCGCCGTGAACCTTGTCTGCGGCCTCGAAATCCCCCCGGTTCTGGGAGATCCCGTCAACCACAACCGTGTTGTGAGCGATGGTCTGTTTGGCGTAGCTGTTATTTTCCGGCAGGTACCGGCCACCAAACTTGGGCTCGATATTGATCCAGCGGCAGAAACCATAGTCGGGAATAACCTCGCGTTCCTGATCATAGAAAATGAAATGCAGCTTGTCAAAATGACCGTGTTCCAATCCGTGTACACCGTACTTCATCAGGACCATCGTCTGGTCCGCTCCCTCACCATGACGCAGAATGCCCAAGCCTCCTTCGTCACCCCGGGTACCATCGGTATATTCGACGCTGGTCCATCTGATCTTGGGTGGCTCATCAAGTATGGCTAACGCTTTGGCCGTGGCAAGACCGGCCCCGTTGAGGACCACACGGTCCTGGATGGCACAGGTCGCCAGTAAATTGGCGTCCGCTCCTATTCGGTGAATAATGGCATCGGTTCCCAGAACGACTCCCGGGGCTCGGATATCCATGCTCCGCGAGGCATCATTCAGTGGCGCGAATACACCGTTGGGGAAGGCCGTGTTCAAGGATGCATACAGAGCCTTTTTCATAATCCCGTCACGGTAGCTGTAGATCTCCAGTTCCGGTTGATTGCGCTTTATCGCCTCCGCGAACTTGAACAGCGGGCGCATGGCATAGCGGGCGTAGTACGGACCCTCCATATAATACCCGTCTGGTGAATACAGCAGCTCCACATCCTTCAGGAATCCCGCTGAACCGTCCTTCTGCGTCCCGTACAGGGCCATCTCCACCCAGTCTTGATTCCCCGTAACGTAGCCTATCATTCCCACCGATACCGCCGACCACATACCGTGGTTGTGGATGCGATCGAACTCTTGGGCGTTGTCTTCAGTAAACCACTTGACCATCGGACGGAAGACGTTCTTTTCAAAATGCTCCCGGTCTTCTGGGCTCAGCCATTCATAGATGCAATCATAGGCGATACTGGTGTTCGTCAACCAGACGGTCTCATTCAGCATCTGGTGAAACAGTCTGCCAGGGCTCTGGTTATGCGCCAGGGGATGGGGGACGAGAGTGGGATACAGCTCAGCGTAGTGCATGAGCATGTCCCGAATAAAACCGGCGTAGCGCTCATCACCGGTAATCTGATATAACAGGCCGGCATCTCGCATGTCCCGGTAGTTCTGCTTGTGGCGTTCGTGCTCGTACCCACCGGCTTCTCCCGGGCGTGGAACCTCGATCGGATGATCCATTGCCACATTCAAGGCCTGCTCGATCTCGTCAAACGACCGATCCAGGAGCGGATATCTCCCCAGGTTATTCCGGATCGCCAGCGCCTCAGCCTTGCTGATCATCAGGCATGGATGCTGGCCCCCGCTTGCTCCTCGCCCCACCTTTTCGGTGCACCCGGTCAGCACGAATAGCACGGCTACTGCAGCGCTGAACACCCGGTTCATGAAGAGTCTGTTGGGCTCCCGGTTCACTCCATTCGCCCTAAAGCAGGTACAGACCACCGAGAGATCTCCATTAGGTACTTATCTCTGCCCCTGGAATCTTTGTGCGTCGAGTGGTCTGACTAAAAGATTCAGACCTTATCTCATTCTGAAAATCACGCCATGGACTGAGCAGTAATGTGGGCATGCTCTTCAGCGATGGCCATATGCTCAAGCATCTCCTGATAGGCCCCGTCGGCATCTTGCGCGATAATCCTGTCCAAGATTCTGCGATGATGCTCAACGGCGGACTCATGTGCCTGGTCAACGTGCTCCAGGATGATGGTTTTGATCTTCGGCATCATCTGAAATACGGGATCAACAATCAAGGGGATGATCGGATTCTGGGTGCTGTGTGCTAACCGGAGATGAAAATCCCTGTCCAGTTCCCCCTGCTTCTCATGGTTACTCTCGCTCACCGTTTCAAACCGCTTGAGGATGGCATGCAGCTCCTGAAGATCCGTTTCAGTGCGATTTTCGGCCGCCAGGCGGGCAATATTCGGCTCCAGTATTTTCCGTATCGCTACCAGCTGGAGTATCAGATCCTTATTGAGGTTGAGCTCCAGATACAGGTGCATCGGATTGAATGCCAGGGTCTCATGATAGTCATTTACGAAGGCCCCCTTACCCTTTTGGATCGTAATTAGGCCTCTGGTGCTGAGTATTTGAAGTGCTTCCCGCAGCGCCGGACGACTGACACCAAAGATGGAGCTCATCTCCTGCTCCGTCGGCAGCTTCTGACCCGGGAGCAGCACCTTGTTCCGGATGGACTCCTCCACCTGCTGGACAATCTGCTGGCTGAGGGTGGTACTAATTCCTATTTGTTTGAAGGCTTGACTCAATGTGGCACGTATGATTTTGAATATAATATTGGTATAAGATGTCAGACATCTTACAGGATAAAGGTATCCACTTTGCCCCATAAATGCAAGCGCTAAATGCTTTTTCTAACACAGAGTCTGCCTGGTGGTGTAGTGGCCGCTCACGGTTGCTCCATGAGTCTTGAATTGGAGTTCTCACAACAAATCCCGCTGCCCCTATTTCAACTCACCGCAACATTCGTGAGAAACGAATTGGAATCCTCGCTAAGACAGATTCCGTTACCATGTTCACCGACTTTCTGCATACCGTAATATTAACTAACTTCGGACTGCATTCACTACGGTAAATACCACCTCGAATGATCGCAGAATCGACAGGTTCTAGATGAGCTGCTGAAGGTGTGGTCCCCCAAGAGGCGATCCAACCATTGGGATAAGAATCAACTCTGGCTCAGAATCCGTGACACAGCCAGTCTGGGCCCGGTCCCGATCACGAATAAAAGCAGAATCCCTCTTTCACTTTACGCCCACAAATCAAGGACTCTCCAAGTGGCTGCCGGTGTGCTACTCGCGGTCTCTTTGTCCTATCTTGGTTACACGACGATTACACAGACTTGAGCGGTGAGACAGTGATCTATACGCAAAAGGAACACTGGTTTCCCCGGCTGCCCTCGCTGGGTTTCAGCTGGGAATGGGACTACCAATAACCACCGGGATTGACATCGGGGTGCTGCTGACGGAACCAGCGGATCAGCGCTCGGATAACAGATTCCTGCGGAGAGCCGTGAAAGCACGGCTGAGCTGTGTCTTTACGGTGTTTATGGAGATATCCAGAACGTCGGCGATTTCCTGGTATGTGAGACCGTCGACCCTGCTCATCAGGAAGATGGTCCGGCAGCGTTCGGGGAGCTGCCGGATGGTGCGATTCAATAATACGGTCAATTCGGCCCAGTACAATTCGTCCTCAGGAGTCGAGGTGGCATAGTGGAGGGATTGCAGATCTCCCTCCGCTGTGCGTTCAACCTTGGCATGCCGGATGACCTTCAAGGCCTGATTTCTAACGGATTTATAGAGATCCGCTTTCAGCGATAACTTCGGATTCAGGTTAGCTCTCCCCCGCCAAATCCTGACAAAAACTTCCTGCACAATGTCCTCACAGGCCTGGGTATCCGCTACGTAGCCGAAGGCAAAGTCAAGCAAGGCGTCGGCGTAAGTATCGAACAACGCTTAAAAGGCGGATTCATCACCGGCACGGATCCGTTCAGCGTAATCGGTATCAGTCGGTTGGGTGCCCATGGGGCAATATTAACTTCCCCCGCCACCATTGATCAGTCCACCTTCTTCAACCCGCAGCGTAGCACACGTTAACCCACCTTGACGTTCTCGTTGCTTCAATTCCTGTCTCGCACTCACCGCACCGGCCCGGCTGGAGGTGCCTTGGCGTCTTTCTTAATCTTGGCTTACGGCTGGTCGCTGACCGCTGTTCTCTCCTCTTAACTCGAAACAAGGAACATGAAACTCGGAACTCGGAATGATCCCCCTCTTCACTGACTCCTGACAACCGATTGCTGACTGCTTCCCACCAATCGCTCCATGCGCCCCATGTACCTGATGCGCCCTGCGCGCTAAAAATCCACCATAGCTATAAAGTAAGGGGAATAATTCCTCTTTAGGCTGGATATGAAGATCCACCTGGATGTGATATGGGGGTGGGAAGCTGTGCGTGCCGGGGGCGGGGCTCTGAGATGATGGGATTCGCCCTCGCTTCCTGCCCCGCCTTCAGATGGGATTCAAGACGGGACTTCGCCGGCAGGTGGGGATTACACGCTGTGGGACCGGCGGAGGGGTGGGCTGCTAAAACTCACTAAATTGCCGATGATTTCCGGATGGTATTCAGGAAATTCCATGTGTTTAGTGGTGGATGCAGGCAGGATTTCTACTTCAGTAGCAGCATTTTATTGACCTTGGAGCACTCTGACCACTGTCAGTTCGAAGTCGCCTACTCAAGGTCGGGCAAGTCAAATTCGACCGGGGTTCCAAGGGTCTCGCAGAAGTACGCGATTCGCGCTGTATTCTCCACAACCTCCCCCTTATACAACAGATCGTATAGATCACTGCCTACAACGAATACGCCATGGTTCTGCATCATGACCACCTGGGTGTCATGATTCTGGTAGGTATCCAACACAGCATCGATCAGTTCCTGTGATTCGACAGGGTAATAGGGGATGATGGCCACACTTCGCAAGAGATTAACCGATTGCTGAGTAACGGCAGGGATCACCCGTCCGGCAGTTGCCCAAGCAGTGGCGTAGGGAGCATGTATGTGCATGATTGCCCCTACCGATTCCCGGAGGCGATAGATGTCCCGATGGATGTCGGCTTCATGAGAGGGCTGGGGAGATCCTTCCATCAGCTCGCCGTCCAGAGTGAGCGTTGCCAGCTTCTGATGATCCAGGTCCCCTAAACAGTTGCCCGTACCCTTGATAATAAACCGGTTCATACCCTCTACCCGGACACTGATGTCTCCCCCAGTCCCGAAAGTAAGGCCACTGTCATAAACTCGCTTAGCTACTTCGATGAGCTTGTCTTTGTGCGCTCGGTCGAGAGCACTTTCCTGCCATGAGCTGCAGCAGATAAAAACGCTCAACAATCCTGCCAGGAAAAATCTGGTTCTCATCATCCCTCCTTTGCTTGAAATCAATTTGCCAGCCACCTCTGACCATCCTCGCTACGCTATGAACAGGTAGCGTACCACGGGGAGGCTGAGTTGATCTGCTGGTTGTACACCGGATACAATGACGATGGTCAAATGTGACCGGTTATTGGATACTATCCGGCAGAGCCGCCCGCCAGCCTTGAGCCAGCCGATAATGGCACAATTGACATGTTTCAGCGAGAGCGCATACTGAATCAGGTCTTCGACCGTAACCTCTTCAACCGTTTCTCTCGGTCGGATTACTTTCATTACGAGGACTCCCAGTCCTTTATCCGCCGCTGTTGGTATGGCCGTTTTCTCAAAAGGTTGACCACCACCATGATAATGATTCATGGCTATCAGCATGGTATCAAACTCGAATTCCTTGGCCAGTTTTACCATTGCTTCTGCCGAGGCATGGCCTGAGAATCCGATGTGTCTTGTTACACCTTCTTCCTTCAGTTTTTGAATGACGCTGAACACGTTGCCCTTTTTGACGATCTCTTCTACATCCTCCAAAGACTGAATAGAATGAATCTTTAATTCATCCAGATGATCGGTTTGCAATCTTTTGAGGCTTCTCTCGATCTGTTCCTTTGCACCTTCACCATCTCTGGCACCTACCTTGGTTGACAGCCACATTTCTTTCCTTCTATGTTTTAGAACCCTGCCGAGTCTTTCCTCACTGATTTTTCCGTCGGCCTCATAACTCGCAGCCGTATCCCAGTAATAGAGACCATGATCAATCGCATAATTGAGGACCCGATCAGATTCCTCCTCGCTTTCAATCGACAGGAAACGACTCCCACAACCTATGCCAATGATGGGCACGGAAATGCCCGTCTTCCCCAGCTACCGGGTTGGTAGACCTTTCGGATCAAGCTGTTTATCCGGAAGTGGATATAAATATTTAGGAGCAACGGTCAGAGCCACTGCGGTAGCGGATGATAATTTGATAAAATCTTTTCTGGTTAGAGTCCTTTTTCCCATATCGCTTTCATCCTCTGAAGTTTAAGATACCCAGCTGCGTAATACTTGTCCGTCCCTCGTCATGGCCTCCATCAGATTGTCTATTCTCTCTCTGCCTTCACCTTCAACATGATATTCAAAGTGCATCGTCAGCGGTTCATTAAAGTTAGATTCTTTGAGCAATTTAAAAAATTCCATTCTTATCATGCCATCACCGAGGGGGCACCATTCCACATCACTAATCTAGTGGTCGCGTAGGACCATTTGAAATCCTTCACAATCACTGCTCGTATATATTTTTTAATTCGCTCGTAATTTATCCTCCAGGCAAAGCCACCTTCGACAACAGCGTGTCCGATATCAAAATGGCAGCCGAGATAGTCGGATTCCACGCGCGACAGCATTTCATAGATATCCCACACAGGTGCCCCAACGTTCTTACCACCGGAATGATTCTGATAGATTCCAATGATACCATATTCAGCATTCAAGGCTGCCAGATCTTTCAATTGGAGTATGATATCATCCAGTTGTTTCTGGATGGACCGGGAGAGGTCATATTTCCACCAACCCATACGATAGTACCTGATCCCCAGTCTGCCTGCAGTGTGCAGCACCTGTTCCGTATATGGTTCGGACAGACTGCGAATGCCAATGGCGATAACGTGAAGTTCAAGATCCCTTTTCCTAAGAGCATCGACCATCCGCGGCAGGTCTTCCTCGACTCGTTCGGGTTCCACATGCCCGCCTGGCCTGACCGGACCTTCGATACCGTCCCACCCCATCTTTGAGACGACTTCAGCTGTTTCCTCATAGCTTAACGACTGAAGCTCCTTGGTGAATCCGCCGATATTCGATTTCGTCACTGGTTCCGCTAATAATATGTTTTTGGGTAAGCCAAATGCCAGCGCAGCAGAGGACACCGCAGCAGTTTTGATAAAGGTCTTCCTTGATTGAAGCATACCATCCTCCTTTAGTGATAATACTTACCCGGTTTTTATCTACCTGTGTGGCTGGCCTAGTTCTGGTACTCTGAGATAAACCTGCGGGCGGCTTTCACATCATCGTTCTCGAATTCTTCCGTGAACCAGTCCAAGCCATTCTGGTAGGCATCAAAGGCCTTTCTCAGTGAACCGGTATTCTCATACAGCCTAGCTAATTCAAAATTGATATCACTCTCAGATGGTAAGATCTGCAAAGCACTCTGGAGGGCATCGATAGCTTGCAACGTATCACCCTTAGCGAGCCACACATCCGCCATCTTCTCGTACCCACCAGGTTTATCCGGTTCTACCGCAGCCAGTTTCTCACAATACTCCAGAGCAGCAGGGAAATTCTGCTCTTTCATGTAATATTCAGCCAGGACTTCGTAGGCGTTGGGATGGGCAGGTAATATACCAATCGCGCGTTCGGCAGCTGCTTTGGCTTCCTCATACTTGCCCAGCTCAAACGCCGAAATTGCCACGATAGCCCAGGCTTCGACACAGGAAGAATCCAGGGTAATGGCCTCCCAAGCTCGCTCTACGGCTTCCATATACATCCCATCATCCATCAGGTTGTCTGCTTCTCGTTCCAGTTTGCTCACGTCAAGTTTATCAACGATATCCTCAAAAATTATGGCTTTGGCATTGTATTCATCCATCATGGCCTGATCACTTTTATCCAGCGTCAGCTCATCAAAGATCTTATCATTGATGTTGATGGCCTGGTAAGTCAATCTCGAGCCATCAATCGAAACCAGCACGAAACCGAATACCCGTTCTGCATATGTGGTCCACTCCAATGTGCGGCTATATCGCATGGGGATTCCTCCATTGCCGCAGACAACATACGTGACCGCTTGATTCCCCTCACGGGTCCTAATCGGCTTGATACGCTCATAATGGTGGTCGTGTCCGTTGAAGACAAGATCGACTCCATATTTCTCAAGTATGGGGTGCAGAAGGTTTTTTCGATAAATACGATCCGGACGATAGTAATTCCCTCCGGAAGTGAAAGGCGGATGGTGGAAAATGGCGATCATCCATTCAGCAGTGTTGTTTTCGAGGTCCTCAATGAGCCATTCTATCTGGCCACCCTCTTCCAGGTAATCGTCATCCGAGTCCAGTACAGCGAAGTGAGTATTCCCGTAATTGAACGAGTACCACTGCTCATTCCCTGGCAAAGAAAAAAAGTTATAGTAATGGTCCGCATGATCTTCGTGATTCCCCAGGACAGGAAATAAAGGGATCTGCTGCATCATGTTGGCCGCTGGGCCAAAAAACAATTTATTCCACTGTACGTAGACCCTACCGCGATTTACCAGATCTCCACCATGAATAACCAGGTCGGGATTCTTGGAAGTGATGAGATCAGTGATCCGCTTATGATTGATCGGTCCATTCCGGTTGTCTCCGTATACAGCGAAAGTGAAGGGAGTTTTCTCATTAACCGCAGTCCGGAAATGGTACTTTCTACTCTTTACGTTATCCTCGAGAATCTGATACCAGTATTCGGTTTCAGTACTC
>JBGVTM010000215.1 GCA_041862535.1 Candidatus Neomarinimicrobiota bacterium
CCGCAATGATCGCAGCCCTACGTCGCGTACGTCGTGACCGTCGATAGCAATTCTTCCTGAAGAAGCGTCATAAAACCGCGGTATAAGGTCGGCGACAGTCGATTTCCCTGAGCCACTCAGGCCCACCAGCGCCACTACCTCACCCTTTTTGATTTCACAGTTGATGTTGTATAGGGCCGGCCGGCCACCGCCTTCGTAGGTGAAGGTGACGTCTTCCAGGCGGATCGAATCATTAAACCCGGTGAGGGCCACAGCCCCGGGTTTTTCAGCGATCGATGGTAGCACATCCATGAGATTGAAGATGCGGTCGGCTGAGGCCAGGCCCACCTGGATATCGGCATGCACGTTGCTGAGGTTGCGCAGGGGCTGCAGCATGGCGAAAAGGAAGATGATGTAACTCATGAACTCTTCCGGGCCCACACCGCGACCGATCAGGACCTGCTGTCCACCCACCCACAGGAGTACCACGCCGAAGAATACCCCGATCATTTCGTTAAGGGGGGTGTTGAGGTTCTTGAGGGTGAAACGCCGGAATACCAATCGATAATAGCGTTGGTTTTCCCTTTTGAACCGTCGGGCCTCGTCCTGCTCCATTACAAAGGCTTTCACAATCCGCATACCGCGCAAGGTTTCCTGGAGCACATTCATCACCCCGGCGATCTGTCTCATGGAGCGCCGGGCCCGCCGCCGGAGGCTTCTACCCAGACGGGTGGTCACTAAGGCGGCCAGAGGGATCAATGGAATGGCCAGCAGGGAAAGCTTCCAGCTGATGATGAATAGCATGGTAGCGAAGACCGCGAGGTTGACAGGCTCTACTACGATCTTCTGCAGACTGACCGTGAAGGCGCGCCGGACCGCCGCCACGTCGTTCAAGACTACGGAGGAAATCTCTGCTGTTTTCTGATGATCAAAATAAGACATGGACAGGGTCTTGATATGGTTGAACAAGTCGTTCCGCAGGTCTCGAATGAGGCGGTTCTCCATTATCCCGGCCGCCATGTCCTTCAGGTAGAAGAACACGTTTTTAGCCAAAAACACTGCCAGCAGCAGCCAGCACAGGCGGGCGAGGGTCTTGAGGGGAGTGGACTGCTGGATCAGGTTGGCGGTCCAGGCCCGCAGCTGGTCGTAAAAGCTGCCCGCTACGGAGACATCCACCGGCTTCACGGGGATGCTCTCTGGACTGACCAGTACGGTGTTAATGAGGGAGGCCACCATCCAGAGTGAGAGCGAGTTCAGTGCCACGAAGATGAGTGATAAAATTAGCGTCAAGGCAATCATGTGCCCGTAGCGGGTGAGGTATTTAATGAAGCGGCGATAGGTTTTCATGCGGCCTAGAGTTTACCGTCACCTTGTCTGAGTACCCGCCAGGGCTCGACGGTGGCATCCACGACCGTGCTCCCGTTGGAAGCCGGCAGCCGTCCGGCATCCACCAGCAGGTCGACTTGCCCTTCGAGTTGGTCCTTAATGGTCTCCGGATCCTGGAGGGGGGGCTGACCGGTCCGGTTCACGCTGGTGGTAATCACCAATCCCTGCGCTCCCTGGAAAGCAGCCTGTACAAACGGATGCCCGGGGAGACGAAAGCCGACCTTCCCCCCGGGTCCCTTTACCGGCTGTAAGAGCTTTTCCGGATGACGGGGCGAAAGGATGATCGTATACGGTCCTGGTAGCATATTTAATAATTTGTCAGTGATCGCGGGCGAAACCAATGCATATTCTTCCAGCTCTTCGAGCTGTCCTACCATCACGCTGAACGGCCCTTTCCGTCCCTTGACCACCGCGAGTCGTTCGAGGGCCGCCTGGTTCATGGCGTCAGTGCCCAGGCCGTACAGGGTGTCGGTGGGGTAGACCACCAGCTCCCCGGCCTGAATAGCCTGCCAGAAGCTGGCCGGGGCGGCGGGATCGGTAGCGGCGATGCGTCTCATTGGCGAGCCGGTCGGGTTCTTCGATGCTGCGTAGGGCGGGTCCCTTCGGCAGGCTCAGGGCTGGTCCCTTCGGCAGGCTCAGGATGTGACTTCCACATGCGGTGGAACCAGAAGTATTGTTCGGGGTGTTTTTGAATCGCTTCTCCCAGGGCATCCGTGTAGCGTTGCGTAAGGATCTGAATTGCCTGGTCCCGGTTTTGCGGCAAATCTGCGGTGCTGATGGGTCGCAAGCTCAGACGGTAGCGTCGATCCTTTTTAAGGAGGCAACAGCCGACCAACAGGGGAGCGCTGGCTTTGAGGGCGAAGACGGCGCCGCCCCTGGGTCGGGAGGAGGGCTGGCCCAGCAGGGTGACCCACACGCCGCGCTTCCTGGCATCCTGGTCTCCTGCTAGAAGAAGGAAAGTTCCCGCTTTCAGCCGCTGCAGCATGATACGCGTGGAAGTCTTTTTGGATATATACTGGTGGCTGGTGTTATCGCGCACTTCCGTCACGAAGGAGCCCCCGGCTCCCCGCTGGGTCACCATCACGGGCGTAATAGGATAGCCGCGCAAGCCCAGAGCCGGAACGAACAGCTCCCAGTTGCCAATGTGACCGCTTATAACTACCGCCCCGCTCCCCTGATCACGCACTTCCTGGATATATGATTCATCGAAATCAATCATCGCGCCCAATGTATGGGTGGTGAGGTTTGGCATACGGATGAAGTCCGTCAGCATCATGCCGAAATGTTGGTAAGTGCGGTGGAGAATGGCCCAGCGCTGGCGGCGGGAACGCTCCGGCAGGGCCAGGCTCAGGTTGTTCCAGGCCACGTCCTTACGGTAGGGCATAACCAGATACAGACCGGCACCCAGCAGGCGCCCCAGGGCCAATGCCCACAAACGCGGCAGGCGGTTGATAATCCAGGCGGCGGCGTGAAAAAGTCGATTGATCAAGGCTTGGCAAACGTGTTTTGATTGGATCAATATTTAATTTTGTAAGTTACCGATATATGAAGATTTATTCGAAACGGTTTTTCCGACGGAAACACGTTGACTTTGCGGGGCAAGGCATATAATATTATTCTAGAATGAGAGTGGCATTCATTATCGGCGCTTTAGCGGCTGGGTTGGTAGCTAAACCTGCCGGGCTGGTCTACCGGGTGCCCATCCAGGGTACCATCGATATGGGATTGCCACCGTTCGTAGAGCGGGTCATTAAGCTGGCTGACCAGGAACGCCCTGAGGCCATTATTTTTGACATTGATACCTTCGGCGGCCGACTTGACGGTGCCACCCGCATCAAGGATGCCATCATGTCGTCGCCGGTTCCCACCGTGGCCTTCGTAAATCGTCGGGCCATTTCCGCCGGTGCCTTGATTTCCCTCTCCTGCGAAAAAATAATCATGTCCAAAGGCGCTACCATCGGTGCCGCCACCGCGGTGGATGTAGAGGGGAAAAAGGCCAGTGAGAAGGTCATCTCCTATTTTCGGGAGGAGATGTCTGCCACGGCCGAAGCCCGGGGTCGCCCCACCCGGATTGCCGAAGGCATGGTGGATGAGGAATTGGCGGTGCCCTACATTATTATTCATGGGGATACAGTACATCTTGAGGGGATTGAGGGCAGCAAGTCCGGGAAACTTATCACACTGACTACCGAGAAGGCAATTCGGCTGGCAATGGCCGATGATATGCAGGATACCTTTGAGGAAGTGCTGGCATCCCTGGGGCTGGAGGAAGCCCGGGTAGTCTCCTTCGCTCCCAACTGGTCAGAACATATTGTCCGCTTTCTTACCGATCCTATCGTCAGCAGTCTGCTCATGAGCATCGGATTTTTAGGGCTGCTATTCGAGCTGCGGACGCCTGGCTTTGGTTTCCCCGGGATTATCGGTGCCATTGCCCTGCTGCTCTTTTTCAGCACCAGCTTCATCGCCCAGCTGGCCAACTTCACCGAAGTGCTCATCTTCCTGGCAGGCCTCACGCTGCTGATCTTGGAAATAGTTGCGATTCCCGGCTTTGGTCTGGCTGGAATTGGCGGAATCGCCCTGATGCTGTGGGGTATGTATAAGATGCTCCTGGGTGAATTCCCCACTCCGGAACAGATAGAACGGGCCTTTATTGGCCTGAACATTGGTATTCTGGGCGGCATTATCGGTGCCGTTATCCTCTTAAGAGCTTTTGTCACCAGTAAATTTTTCAAGCGCCACATCCCTATCACGGCTGAGGAGTACAGTGTGGCTATGGGATTGGAGGAGCTGGTCGGCCAGATCGGCAATACTCTCACCGCATGCATGCCCACCGGTAAAGCCGAGATCGCCGGGCGCCAAGTGAACGTCACTACCCGGGGTGAACATATTCCTAAGGGAACCTCCGTTGAGATTATTCGTGTAGAAGGCAACACCGCCTTCATACGCATCGCTTCACGGACCAATAAGGAGTAACCAATCCATGACGAGCTTAGTTTTCATCCTCCCCATTGTACTGGTACTGTTTATCCTGTTTATCTATCTGGTCCCGGTGGGACTGTGGATTCAGGCGTTGGTCTCCATCGGCTGGCGGCAGATCTCACTCATCAAGCTGATTATCATGCGCATCCGGAAGATCCCACCCCGGCAGGTGGTGAATGGGATTATTAACCTGCATCGTGCCGGGCTGCGGCAGATCAGTTCGGAGGATCTGGAGACCCACTTCCTGGCCGGCGGTTCCCTTTCCCGGGTGGTCAATGCCATGATCGCCGCTAACAAGGCCAACATCGAACTTCCCTTCACCACGGCCACCGCCATCGACCTGGCGGGCCGGGACGTACAGGAGGCGGTGCAGACCAGTGTTTACCCCAAGGTCATCGACTGCCCCAAAACGGGTAAGATCAGTGCCGTGGCCAAGGACGGGATTCAGCTCATGGTGCGGTCCCGGGTGACCGTGCGCACTAACATTGAACAGCTGGTGGGAGGTGCCACGGAAGAGACCATTATCGCCCGCGTGGGCGAAGGGATCGTCAGTGCCATCGGTTCTGCCGATAATTACAAGGCGGTGCTTGAGAATCCCGATCGAATTTCCAAGGCCGTACTTGGCCGGGGGCTGGATGCCGGGACGGCCTATGCCATCCTGTCCATCGACATTGCCGACGTGGATGTGGGTAAGAACATAGGAGCCGATTTACAGACTGAGCAAGCCGCGGCCGATCTGAAGGTAGCCCGGGCGCGGGCCGAAACCCGCCGGGCCATGGCCGTCGCTGCCGAGCAGGAGTTCAGAGCAACGGTTCAAGAAATGCGTGCCAAGGTGGTAGAGGCAGAGGCGGAGGTGCCGAAAGCTATGGCCCAGGCGTTCCGGGAAGGCAATTTGGGAATCATGGACTATTACCGCATGCAGAACATCCAGGCGGATACCGGCATGCGCCAATCCATTGCTGAACCCGAAAAGGTTGTTGGGATAAGACCTGAAGGAGAGGTCGGTCCGGAGACGAAACCACCTACAACGGGTGAATAATGGACTTTTTTAAGAGCCCCCTGTTCTGGATCATCGTCATCTGGTGGCTGTTGTCCACTTTTCTGGGAGCCAGGGCGCGGCGGCGGCGGGCGATGCAGGCCCGGTCCGCACCGCCAGGTAAGCCGGTTACTCCAGCGGAAAAGCCAGCGCCTAAGGTTGGCAGGGAGGTCACGTTCCAGCGGGAGAGACCTCCCGAGGCCAGGGTGGAGGTCGAGGCGTTGGAGAAACGTCGGCCTCCGAGGCCGGTTTCGCCCCGGTTATCCGCAAGGGAAGGGCGGCCAGAGCCCCCTCCAAAGCCGGCTATGCCTCTGGAGGATGTCCTCCGCAAGCTGGGCCTTGCCGAGGAACTCATCCCAGGGGTACTCCGTCCCGAGACCGAAGAACCTGCTCTCGAGGAGGAGCCGGAAATTTTGGCTGAGCCGGAGCCTGTGGAAGCTCCACCAGAGCCACCGCCGGTGAAGCCTATTCCCACCCGTAGAGCGGAGTACGTCGCTCCGCGAGTTGAGCCCAGCTACCCCCTGCTTCCAGAAGCGATCCTTGGGCGGCTATCACCCCTGCAGCAGGTCATACTCCTGCGAGAGGTTCTAGGAGCCCCCCGGGCCTTGCGCGGGAGCATCCGCTAGATTGGCCTACAAGACCTGGGAGAGCCTGGAGCAGGTACACCAATACGCCCAGAAGCGCTACCGCCACCGGGACCAGCGCTGGCTCCACCGCCGCGAAGAAAACTTAATCAAGAACCTCTTCACTCGCTATCATCTGGGCGGGTCTATTCTGGACGTGCCGGTTGGTTATGGTCGTTTTCAGGAATTGCTGATACAATACGGGCCGGTCCAGGCCTTGGATTTCAACTTCAATGCCATCCTTTACCAACGTGCTAAGCTTGGACTGGCCCGGGGTTCCGTAACGGGCCTGGCCGAAGCCCTGCCCTACCGGGACCGCAGCTTCGAGCTCGTGTTCTCCATCCGCCTTTTGCAGCATGTCCATGAGCAGGATCAACGGGTTGCGATCCTGAAGGAATTCAAGCGGGTGAGTCGCCGCTGGGTAGTGGTATCGTTCTACATCCAGACGCCACTTCATATCCTGCATCGGCGCCTGTTCAAGCAACCGTCGCGAATTACCATGTTGTCACGCCGGACGTTACTGGGGGAAGCGGAAATGGCCGGACTGCAGCTGGTGAAGATGCTGTCAGTGGTGCCTGGTTTACACGCCCACCGTATCGGCCTGTTTACGGTTGCGGAGACGTCGTAGGCGCTTTTTCCAGCCCCGCCTTTGCAGCAGTCGGTGGCGATATTTCTGATACCTGCCCTCCCAGTCGATAGTCGGGTCGGTCTCGGTGCTGTAGACCTGGAAAAACCGGTGGGCCAGCCGGCATGTCAGCGCCTGGTCCCGGGCGTTGAAGTTGATCCGGGCCAGGTCAGATAGACGCTGATGTCTGGAGGGCCGCGCTCGCTTCCGGGCCCGGTTGAGATCTACCAGATGCACCAAGCCGGCATCATCAACCAGGCAGTTGCCGGTGGTGAGATCCCGGTGCCGGATGCCGCCTTCGTGCATGCGAGCGATGCTGAGAGCCAGATCAGCCACCGCCTGCTCCATGAGCTGCGGCGGGGCATTCGACTGGAGAAAATCACGCAGCTTCTGATGGGGATGGATGGCGGCGGTGACATAGAAATTCTCGTGGATGAAACCTCGGCAGCGGCGCAGATAAACGAATAGGGGTTGGGGTGTGCGGGCGGCCGCCTCCTCCAGAGCCCTGGCCATTTGCCAACTGTTCCAGGCACGGCCTGGACGCAAGGGACTTAAATAGAAGTGAAGCTTGTGACGCCAGCCAAACCACTTGATGACAACCGGCCCCTGGTGGGTATCAAGCTGAGCGACCAGATTGGGATCCTGGTCATAGATTTTTTGGGCCATTCGGGCCACCGCTCCCCGGTCACTGAGTAGGGGGAGGGCCAGCGGTTCCGGCAGGTAGCCAGCGGTTATGGTGGCAGTGGACAGGTCTAGGATTGCAGAATCCTGTTAAGGGTGTCGTAGATCTCTTCCAGCTGTTGAAACAGTTCCCCGAGGGTGCCATTATTTTGAACCACGAAGTCAGCTTGAGCGGCGCGTTGTTCATCGGAGAGCTGCAGGCGTATCCGGCTGCGAATGTCTTCTTCCGTTATGGTGCCCCGCTCCAGGGCCCGTTTGATCCGGAGTTCTTCATCGGCGACTACTACCAGGGTATAATCCAGATATCGCTCCAGGTGGGCTTCAAAAAGCAGGGGTACGTCTATCACAAACAGGCTTACTCCCTGCAGGCTGGCGGCGGTCATTGCGCGCTCGGCTGCCAAAACCACTTCCGGATGGATGATGTCATTGAGGCGTTGCTGCCGCTCCGGTTCAGCGAAGGCGTAGGCAGCCAGGCGCCCGAAGTCAATTTCACCCACCTCGTTTAGGACCACTTCACCGAAAGCCTCTACAATTGCCTGGCGCACCGGCTCATGGCGCAGGAGGATCAGCTTCGCTTCCATGTCGGCATCAAATACCCGGGCACTGCGGTCGCCGAAGAAGCGGGCCGCAGTCGTCTTGCCAGAACCAAGCCCCCCCGTAATTCCAATACGCAACATCTTCAGGCTTTCCGAACGCGTGGGCTTCAGGCTGACTCTGGAAGCAATGCTGCCAGGATGTTCTGGAAGACTTCTTCCACCGTTCCATTTCCAGCAACCTCTTTCACCAAGCCGGTGGAGCTATAATAGGCCAGCAGGGGATGGGTCTGCTCATTATAGACGTGGAGCCGCTTTTTGATGGTCTCCGGTCGGTCGTCATCACGTTGGATCAGCTCCGTGTTGCCGCAGTTGTCGCACACTCCGATGGTGGTCGGGGGGTTGATGATCAGGTTGAATACCGCGCCGCACTGGACACAGGTCCGGCGGGCCGTGAGACGGGAGAGGATCATGCGTTGCTTCATCGTGATGACGATGATGGCGTCCAGTTCCACCCCCAGACGCTCCAGGATGACGGTCAGTCCTACTCCCTGGGGGACCGTGCGGGGGAAGCCGTCCAGGATGAAGCCATTGGCGGCATCTGGCTCTTTGAGCCGGGCCTCCACCATGGCCAGAATTATTTCATCGGGCACCAGCTTGCCCGCGGCCATGATTGCCTCCGCCTGTTGACCCAGTTCGGTCTTGGCCCTGGTGTGTGCGCGTAGCATGTCGCCGGTGGCGACCTGGGGGATGGCGAAATGTTCAGCCAGCAACCGGGCTTGAGTGCCCTTGCCGACGCCTGGCGGACCGATGAGAATCAGGCGCATGCTACTGGTTGGCTTAAAGTCACAGGATCATCCCGGCCACGGTGGCGGTCAGCCAGGAAGCGATGGCACCGCCGAACATGGCGCGCAGGGCGATGCGGCTCAGCTCCCCCCGGCGTTTGGGAATGAATGCGCCGATACCACCTATCTGGATGCCGATGGAAGAAAAGTTGGCGAAGCCGCACAGGGCGTAAGTGGCGATGATCTGGGCCCGCTCATTGATGATGTTCCCTTGCATGTAGTTGCTGAGGGTGCTATAGGCCACGAATTCGTTAAGGGAAATCTTGATGCCCAGCAGGTTACCCACCTCATCGGCGTATTCCCAGCTGACCCCCATCAGCCAGGCCAGGGGGCGGAGAATAGCCCCGAACAGGGTTTTGAGAGAACCGGGGAAAATACCGCTGTACTCCTGGTTGATGGGCGAGAAGCCCGATGAGGCGCCATATTGGACCAGCTGGCCGCCGAGTAAGGCGCCGTCAATAAGTTTATCCAGAAAGTTGAGAATCACATCGGCCACAGCGATGAGGGCGATAAATCCAATCAGCATGGCCCCTACATTGACAGCCAGCTTCAACCCATCAATGATGCCCCGGGTGGCGGCCTCAATGATATTCGAGCCACTCTCGATGGGTGGCATATCAACATCCCCGGCGGTGGTTGAGTGTTCGGTTTCGGGGAAGATGAGTTTGCCCACCGCGAGGGCCGCCGGGGCCGACATGACCGATGCCGCCACCAGGTGGCCCGCATTGATGCCCATAGCGATATAACCTGCCAGGACACCACCCGCAATGGTGGCGAATCCGCCGACCATGATCGTAAGCAGTTCCGAGGTGGTCATATCCGGCAGGAAAGGCCGGATGAGCAGGGGTGCCTCCGTCTGCCCCACAAAGATATTGGCCGAGCAGGAAAGGGTCTCCGCTCCACTGGTACCGATGGTCCAGCGCATGAACCGGCTCAGGGCGATGATGATGCGCTGCATAATGCCCAGGTAATAGAGGACGGACATGAACCCGCCGAAGAAAATGATGGTGGGCAGAATTTTAAAAGCGAATTGGACGCCGAAGCCGGGCCAGAGGCTGCCAGCCGGGGTGGAAAAGTACTCCGGATTGACCAGGTTGCCGAATAGAAACGCAGCACCGTAATAAGACAGGTTGAGGAAGTCAGCGATCTTATCTGAAAATGATCGGAAGATGGTCTTGCCATATTGTCCATAGGCCACGGCAGCGGATATCAGGGTGACTACAAATGCCGCACCCAGGTAGCGGCTCAGGGGGGCTCGTCGTAGCTTCCAGGTGTTGAGGATCAGGATGAGTATCAGCAAAAGAAGTAGCCAAACCAGATTTATGATACTGCCTGCGAAAGCCAGAAGAGCCCCTAATCCCACGGCCCCTGCGACCACGGCCAGCGCGTACAGGTTTCCATTTCGCGCCCGTTTGATGTCCTGCTGGAGCAGGTACAGGATCACCAGGATTCCCAGCAGCGACATCCCCACGAAACTCCAGATGTTTTCCTGAAGAATGACGATAGCGAAAAGGAACTGGAGGGCCAATCCCCAGACGATGGGCCGCAGCTTGATTTTGGTACGATTAGCGGATATCCCCCAGGCGATGGCCAGGAGTGCGAGCATCCCGAGGAGGCTAATCCATCTCATACCTATCCTTTCTGGTTCTTTTCGGTATCGGGAATGGGGGGTTCAAAACAGCGCCGGCAGCGGGCCTCGTAAATGTCAGTTTCACCAATGAGGATCCGGCGATCGTCCCTGGTCAGCCGCTGGGTGAAATTGGCCGGCTCCCCACAGCGCATACAGATGGCTAAGGTCTTGGTCACGTATTCCGCTTCCGCCATGAGTTCCGGGAGGGCGCCAAAGGGCTCGCCCCGGTAGTCCTTGTCCAGACCGGCGACAACCACCCGTTTACCTCGTCCGGCAAGTTCCTTCACCACCGACACGATATCAGGTTCAAAAAACTGGGCCTCATCGATGCCGATTACGTCCGCTTCATCGGCATGCTTCAGAATTTCCTGTGGGGAGCTGACCGGTGTGGAAGGGATCCGGAGTTGGCTATGGCTGACGATATCACTCTCGCTGTAGCGATCATCAAGCTGGGGCTTGAAGATGGCCACCGATTGTTTGGCGATTTGGGCCCGGCGCAGGCGCCGGATCAGCTCCTCGGTCTTGCCGCTGAACATGCTGCCGCTGATCACCTCGATCCATCCCATGTAACGTGGTGTCTGGATCATGGCGAGATAACCTCCCCTTTTATCTGATCCCCGCCTAAAAGGGCATTGATTTTAGTCTTTAAAATGTCGATAGCGACCCGGTTGTAGGCTCCTTCAGGGATAATGATGTCGGCGAACCGTTTGGTGGGTTCCACGAATTGCAGGTGCATGGGACGCACGGTCTTATAGTACTGGTCCACTACCGATTCGATTGAGCGGCCCCGGGTTTTTACGT
>JBGVTM010000216.1 GCA_041862535.1 Candidatus Neomarinimicrobiota bacterium
CCCCAAGGGGCGAAAATGGCACTGGCTTGGCGGGGCCGCAATGGCTGGCACCGGCTTTATAATTTATACCGGTACCGAAGAGGACCACTCTGAAAGGAAGGAATGGGGTGGAATCTTATTGCTGATTGGTCTCCTGAAACTGGAGTATGAAATGCTGCTTACCGTTCTGCAGGATACTAGTACCGTCAAGAACCAGGATAGCCTGACCATACGGCCGATGATGAAACCCGCGCAGCGCATTCCAATTCTGGTATCGGCCGGGAGCACCTCCTGGACGTTACATACTAACTCCGAGGGAAGGGTCCGCTTAAATATCTCCGACCTCGCAATAAAAGCCGCTCCCGACAAATCCCTGACAATAAAATTTGCAACCAAGCAAGACCCGACCCATTTCGCTGTCTTCACGGTGCCACCGTCAGTCGTAGATTATTATTCCCTTCAACCAAACGAGTAGGTCGTCCGAATCAGCTACACTCGTTCTCACGGTCTTTACTCGCCATTCAGGCCTTATAAAACCAGGGAGACTCTTCTTTAAGCACGTTCCTGGTATCTACCACCGGAATCCGAAATGCGTTGAAGTCAATTGCCTGGTAATCATCATGGGCAGTGGCGATGAGAATCAGATCGTACGAACTGCTGATCTCTTCCGATTGCCGGCCGGTAAATTTATCAAACCTCCGGGTAGGCGGTATGACTGGTATGTAGGGATCATTATAGCTGGCCAGCGCTCCCCTCCCCTCCAGTTTATGCATCAGATAAAGTGCCGGTGATTCCCTGATGTCATCTACGTTAGGCTTATAGGCCAGCCCCAGGATCAATATTCTTGATCCCTTCAGCGGCTTTCCGTGCTCGCTCAGCACCTCCATGACCCTCGTGACGACGAAGTCAGGCATCGAGGTGTTGATCTCCCCCGCCAGCTCAATAAAGCGGGTGTACACCCCGTATTCCCTGGCCTTCCAGGTCAGGTAGAACGGATCGATGGGGATGCAGTGGCCGCCCAGTCCGGGACCGGGATAAAACGGCATGTAGCCAAAAGGTTTGGTGCTGGCCGCCTCAATCACCTCCCAGATATCAATACCCATTTTGGTAAAGGCAATCTTTAACTCATTGACCAGCGCAATATTCACGGCTCGAAAAACATTCTCCATCAATTTACTGGCTTCCGCAACCCGCACCGAAGAAACCGGAACGGTTTCATTAATGACCTGCCGGTAAAGAGCATTCGCTACAGCCAACCCATCGGAAGAGGTGGAGCCGATAACTCTCGGGATGGTGGAAGTGGAATAACTCGGGTTATTGGGATCCTCCCGCTCGGGAGAATAGGCCACCAGAAAATCGCGATCTACTTTCAGCCCGCTACGCTCCAGGATCGGTACCATCACTTCTTCCGTTGTGCCCGGATAGGTAGTCGATTCCAGAATAACAATGTGTCCCGGCCGAATATGGGAGGAGATCGTCTCACAAGTGGTCACCACATAGGACAGATCCGGCTCCCGGTTAGCAGTCAGAGGGGTTGGAACGGTAATTAGAATCCCGTCACATTCCCTTATCTGCGACAAATCGGTGGTCGCCCGGACGAGGCCTGACGCAACCCCCTGCGCTACCCTCGCATTCAATACATGCCGTATATAGGACTGCCCCTCATTGAGCATCCGGACTTTGTCTTCATCGACGTCAAATCCTATGCAATGAAACCCGTGCTCCGAAAAGGTATAGAGCAGTGGCAGCCCAACGTAGCCAAGTCCAAAAATACCGGGGATAAATTCCTGGGCTTCAATTTTTCTAATAAGAGTCTCTTTCATGCTATCGATTCCATCTAATGAGTTGAAATTTCGCCCGACCGGGCCCTACGGCAAGAACACCGCCGAATAAGTCAAACAGCCGCGGGCAGCCTCTTTACAGATAACCCAACTGCTCGATGCGCAGCAAGATCTTTTGTGCCAGGGCTTCAGGGTCCTCGTAGCTCGAATCCACCACGATCTCTGGGTCGGCAGGCACCTCGTAGGGATCGTCAATTCCGGTAACCTGCTTGATGAGCCCCTGGCGCGCCTTGGCATACAGGCCTTTTGGATCCCGCTGCTCGCACACTTTCAATGGAGTATTCACATACACCTCCAGGTATCCGCCATACCGCGAGATCAGCTGCCGG